>DAOVOW010000303.1 GCA_030629485.1 bacterium | reverse complement strand
GTTCTTAATCTCGATACGGTCTGCAAACACTTCGATCATAGGACCCGTTCCACTCAAACCAAAATCTTGATGAATTAGGGCATTAACGACCAATTCTCTGATGGCAAGTTCTGGAAACATCTTCTGCTCTTTGCGTAGTGCATGTTCGATAGGTTCCTGCTTTGGAATTCGATCGTAGATAAAACTAATCAAACCGTCAATACCGCTTGCGTAACCTTTGTTACCCGGATACATACTGGAGGTGGTTGCCCGGTTTCTTCCTTCGTAGAACACAACACGGACAGCTTTGCGCTTTAACGATTCGAAGCTATCCAGTTGCTTTGCCCACATGATAGCTCCGAGGTTAGTAATACTGTATCCGTTGGTACCTTCCCTCTTAACGATTCCATCTGACTCCAGCCGATCCAGAATCCCGTCCTTATTTGTAGGGAGTGTCTGGCCTGACATTTCAAAGTATGCCGGGTAATCGATTAACGCGATTACCTCATCTGCAGACAAACCTTGCGAAGCAAACGTACTCTCAAAGTTCCTGCCTGTCAGAATCGCGTAAAGTCTCTTTTCCTTCTCAGGATTATCCAGCAACTTCGTTTTGTTGCTGCCGACACGAATGTACGCTATGTTTTTGAAGTGTACGATGGTGTCAACTGGTGGGAATATCTCGATCATGGATACTTTTTTTAGGGAGTTATAATGGAACTCATGCAGCACAAACTCAATTCTGGGTTTCAGACGAAGGTTTAGCCATTGCTCCAACTCCTGATTCCCCACCTTCTCTGTCTTTGGACTGAATTGTGTGCCGACAACTTTCCTAGTTTCATTGTCGATTCCCCATACTAGATAGGCACGTTGTTGCCCAAGTAACAGCGCGGAATTCGCAAGACACGAAAGGTACTCACCAATATCATCCTTGTCGACGAAGTTCCGCTTAAACTCAAACCACTCTTCTTCCTTTCCTCTAGACAGGAGATCGTTGAGCAAGGAGTTGAGAGCGTTGTCATCCATCATTTCTTGTCAAACTTACGTATGAGAAGGACCATTCGACTGCGTTACCCCTTTGCCAACTGCCGAAGCACCATGTGCAATATCCCGCCGTGGCGGTAGTAGTCGACCTCAACAGGTGTGTCGATACGCACGATCATCTCAAACGATTTCGTGTCGCCGCCATTAGCGATGTGCGCAGTGACCGTCACTTTCTGTTTCGGCTTCAGGTCGTTGGACAAACCATCGACATCGAACACTTCATGTCCGGTGAGTCCCAATGTCTCTCTTGACTCGCCATCGGCAAACTGCAGCGGCAGTACCCCCATCCCAACCAGGTTGGAGCGATGGATTCGTTCGTAACTCTGCGCCAGCACCGCCTTGATGCCAAGTAAGTTCGTGCCCTTGGCGGCCCAGTCGCGCGATGATCCCATGCCATAATCGACACCCGCCAGTACGACCAACGGTGTACCGGATTCCTTATACTTCAGCGAGGCATCGTATATCGACATCTGTTCGCCACTCGGCAGGTAGGTGGTCACGCCGCCCTCGGTGCCGGGGGCCAGTTGGTTGCGCAGACGGATGTTGGCGAAAGTGCCGCGCGTCATCACGCGGTCGTTGCCTCGACGCGAACCGTAGCTGTTGAAATCCTCGAACTTGACGCCATGCTCTATGAGAAACTTGCCGGCAGGTTGGTCGGCCTTGATGACACCGGCCGGCGAGATGTGGTCGGTTGTGATCGAATCGCCGAGCATACACAGCACGCGCGCTCCCTTGATCGGCGCGATATCACCCGGTTCCGGCGCGAGGTCGACAAAGAAAGGCGGTTCCTGAATGTAGGTTGAGGCCTCACTCCACTCGAACAGATAACCGCCGGGACTGTCGATCTTGTTCCAGGTCTCATTGGCGTCAAAAACCGTCGCGTAACGCTCGCGGAACATCTGCGGCGACACCGCCTGCGCGACCGCATCCATTACTTCCTGCTGACTCGGCCAGATATCCTTGAGGAACACGTCGGCGCCATCGGCGCCCTTTCCAACCGGTTCGGCAGTCAGGTCAACGTCAACCGTTCCCGCCAGAGCGTAGGCCACGACCAGCGGCGGCGAGGCCAGGTAGTTCGCTTTGGTGTGGGGGCTGACCCGACCCTCGAAATTGCGGTTACCGGAAAGCACGGCCGAGGCAACCAGGTTGCCTTCATCAATTGCGTCTACGACAGCTTCGTGAAGAGGCCCGGAGTTGCCGATGCACGATGTGCATCCGTAACCGACATTGTGAAAGCCCAGCCGCTTCAGCGGTTCTATCAATCCGGCCTTTTTCAAGTAATCAATAACGACCCGCGAGCCGGGCGCCAGCGAGGTCTTGACGTATGGCTTAACTTTCAGACCGTGCGCAACAGCGTTTTTCGCCAGCAGTCCGGCTGCTATCAGCACCATCGGATCGGAAGTGTTGGTGCAGGACGTAATAGCGGCGATGACCACCGCGCCGTGACCCATGGTTGCTGTCCCCCGATCAGTCGAGACCGCGACAGCATTTTCGTGCTTAGACTCCGATAGTTCGAACCCGCGTTCTTTGATGGGACGAGAAAGGTCGGCTCGGAACTGTTGTTTCATTCTGGACAGCGCGATACGATCCTGCGGTCGCTTCGGGCCGGCCAGCGATGATTCCACGGTCGAGATATCAAGTTCCACAGTATCGGTGAAGACAGGGGCTGGTGAACCCGGCGTTCTGAAGAGGGTTTGCTCTTTGGTGTATCGTTCGACCAGGTCGATCTCGTCGTCAGTTCGCCCCGTCAGGTGCAGGTAGTCAAGGGTGGACTGATCGACGGGAAAGAAGCCCATGGTGGCGCCGTATTCGGGCGCCATGTTGGCGATCATCGCCTTGGTCGGCAGGGGTAGTTCATCCAGCGCCGGTCCAAAGAACTCGACGAATTTGCCGACCACACCCTTTGCACGCAGCATCTGAGTGACGGTCAACACTAAGTCCGTCCCGGTGACACCTTCGGCCAGAGCGCCACTGAGTTTGAAGCCGATCACCTCGGGGGTAAGCATGTAGATCGGTTGCCCTAACATCGCCGCCTCGGCTTCAATGCCGCCAACACCCCAGCCGACCACGCCTAAGCCATTGATCATGACCGTATGGCTGTCGGTGCCAACCAGCGAGTCCGGAAATGCGACACCATCGCGAACCAACACGCACTTGGCCAAATACTCGAGGTTGACCTGGTGACAAATACCGGTGGCCGGCGGCACGACGCGGAAACTGTCGAACGCTTTTCGACCCCAGTGAAGAAACTCGTAGCGCTCTTTGTTGCGCTCGAATTCCTTTTTCATGTTGAACTGCAGGGCGGTATCGGTGCCGAACTCGTCCACTTGCACCGAGTGATCGATTACCAGGTCAACCGGCACCAGCGGATTGATCTTTTTCGGATCGCCACCCATTCGCTTCATAGCCGACCGCAGAGCAGCCAAGTCTACCACCGCCGGCACGCCGGTAAAATCCTGAAGCAGCACTCGGGCCGGTTTGAACGGCAGTTCCACTTCGCCTACGTCGGTGGCGTCATAGCCGGCTAATCGCGTGACGTCATCCTCAGTCACGGTCTTGCCGTCGACATTGCGTAACACCGCCTCCAGCAGCACCTTGATCGAATACGGCATCTTCTCCAGCGATCCATACTGCCCCAAACTGTCCAGGCTGTATATGGTGAACTTGCCACCCTTAGTATCGAGAGTTGCTCGTGCGTCAAACGGATTCATATCATCCTCCTGGTCTAGTTGTCAATGTCCAT
>DAOVOW010000384.1 GCA_030629485.1 bacterium | reverse complement strand
TCGTATACGGGAATTCGCTCGTAATCGGGAGTGTCCAGATCAACCTCTCAGGTACCATTTCTTCAGGCTATCGACGTACGCCTGAAGGTAGGCTTTGGGCAGAGGCAAAGCGAGTGAAAAAACCGCCCTTTCCGTGCCCGGCAGATGTCCACATCTGCCGCCCGAGCGAGTTGTCCGGCTAAATCTGGTTTCGGGGCGGCGCATGCGGACATACACCGCCCACAGAAACGTGAATATGTGACTCATGTGATACGCCGTTGTGGTCATTGTCTGTTAGTCATGTGAAACCGATGTGGTAGCCATCACGCCGGAACGGTTGTTTCTTGGATCAGCAGAACGAGGCAGTTGACAACCAGGAACGAGAAAGGGGAAAGATGTCCAGCAGCCGAATAGTGTACCAGAACTGGATCGTCGAGATCGGTCACGATCCGGACAGCAAGGTGATGCCAAACGGGCGTAGTTTATTCTGCTCCGACCTCATATCGCTTGACCACCCGGCGGCGGCAGTTCTGTCCGACGCCGATGCTTTAGCAACTCGCACCGAACGCCGAGAGTTGATTCGTCGGAGCGTTACCGAGGCTCTGAACAACCTCGACGATAACGAGCGCGAGTTCGTTATTCGATTTCATTTCATGGGGGAGAGTTACCGCCGGATTGCCGAAAAGTCCGGGCGCAGCATTTACAAACTGGAGGCCCTACACAAACGCAGCCTCAGGAAGCTGAAGAAGCAACTCGCCGCGTTTGTGCACGAGACTTTCGGGCTTGATAGCGAGATGATACCTGACTGCCCCATATGTCGATCACCGTTCGCGGCCGAACTCGACGAAATCATCCGCAACCGCGACCGAACGGCCACCTGGCGTCCGGTCCTGTCGCTGCTAAAGACCAAGTATAATCTGTCCATCAGGTCGCCCCAGCTTCTGATCGGGCATGAGAAGTATCACCGATGTATCCACCGTATCACAGCACCGCGCAATCCGGAAAGGAGAAAAGATGACCGAAACTAACACCGAAACCCGTCGCCTGAGAGGTGATCACTGCCTCAATGTTTTTGTATCGTACGAATTGAAAGACAAATTGAAAGCCCTGGCCTCGAAGTATGATCGCACGACCTCGGACATGGTGCGTGCTGTTCTTCGGATCGGGATTCCGATGATGGAAGGGCTGTCCGAGGCGGAGGAGATAATGGTCCGCGAATACATAGCGCTTTTTCGAAAGCTTCGCCAGGTCAAGTCACTCAAGGAGATCTAAGGAACCTGGGAAATGGCAGCATCGCACGGATGCGGCCCTGCGATTGAAGGGGATGTGTCCGTAGGCTCTTGGGGGATGGTTTCCAGAATGGTGGCGAGACATGTTGTTCTCTATTGGAACGGCCGGCCGCCGAGAAAAAGCTTGAGGCTGCCGGACGTTCTTGGTATACTCCAGCCGGCATGAAACAGGGAACTCGGCTATGTTTGTGAAGCAGAGAACGGCGAAAAAAGAGAGCACGTTGACCGGAGCCGGTTTACACACCGGCAACAACTGTACTATGACCTTCAAGCCGGCCCCGCCCGGTACCGGGATTCGGTTTGTCCGCACCGATCTGCCGGACCAACCGTGGGTCCAGGCGGATATCGATCATGTCGTGGATATCTCGCGGGGTACGACACTTCAGGCGGGTAAGGCAATAGTCCACACGGTGGAGCATGTGTTGGCGGCCTTTGCCGGCTTGCAGATCGACAATCTGATAGTCGAACTCGACAGCAACGAGCCGCCGGTTGGTGATGGCTCGGCTCGGCCGTATGTCGACAAGCTGCTCGAGGCCGGTATCGAGGATCAGGATGCCGACAAAGTCTATCTCGAAATCGATACGCCCATGGTGTACAGCGAGCCGGACCGAGGTGTCGATGTGGTGGTGACGCCGTCGGATGAAATGCGCATAACTTTCATGATTGACTACAAGAACCCCGCCCTGGGCACCCAGTATACCTCGCTGGTTGACCTGGAGCAGGAGTTCGTGGAAGAGTTTGCCCCGGCCCGTACTTTCTGCTTTCTCTCTGAAGTGGAACAACTCAAGGAGGCGGGGTTGATTAAGGGAGGCGGGCTTCACAACGCGGTTGTTATCTACGATGGGGACGGTGGGCAGGTCGAGGTGGACCGCATCCGCAAGGCGCTTGGTCTCAAAGAGGAGGCATTTGTCGGCAAGACCGGCATTATCAATGACATCCCCCTGCGCTTCCCCAACGAACCGGTGCGGCATAAGGCGCTCGATCTTTTGGGGGACCTGTTTCTGATCGGGGTGCCGTTCAAGGGGCACGTTCTGGCGGCACGATCGGGGCACAAGGCCAACGTTGCGCTGGCAAGAAAGATGCGTGATCTTTACAAGAAGAAGAAGCTGGCCGGCCGATACGCCGGCAAGGGCGGCGAGGTCTTTTTCGATATCAATTCGATCCTGAAGATCATGCCGCATCGCTACCCCTTCCTGTTGATCGATCGCATCCTTGATCTTGAACCCGGCAAGCGAGTGGTGGCAATGAAGAACGTGACCATCAACGAGCCGTTCTTTCAGGGACACTTCCCCGGTCATCCCATCATGCCGGGCGTGTTGATTCTTGAGGCGATGGCGCAAGCGGGCGGCGTGTTGTTGTTGCACGAGATCGAAGACCCGGAGACCAAGGTAGTCTATTTTATGGGTATCGATAACGCGAAATTCCGTAAGCCGGTCATGCCGGGCGATCAGTTGCGCTTTGAGCTTGAGATGAAGAGTTTTCGTCGCATGACCTGCAAAATGTCAGGCGCGGCGTATGTGCAAGACAACGTCGTGGCGAGCGCCGACTTCCTGGCCATGGTGGTGGACCGATGACCGACATTCACCAAACAGCGATTGTGTCTCCCAGGGCCGAACTGGCCGATGACGTGATTGTCGGGCCGTACACGATTATCGAGGAAAACGTGCAGATCGAATCGGGCAGCAAGATAGCCTCGTCGGCGTTGATTGCTTCCGGTGCGCGGTTGGGTAAAAACGTGACG
>DAOVOW010000367.1 GCA_030629485.1 bacterium | reverse complement strand
GGCCTTTTTTTGCGCTTCGATTCCAAAGGCTTATTGAAAAAGGTCCTTTCTTGGTCAGTACGAACGACCGGAGGCACTCGCGCCGCAGGGAGCGCGGCGATTTCTTGCTCGCTGTCTACCAATGAATTGAGATTGCCACAGCCACCTGCGGCGGCTTCGCAATGACGGCATCTGGGGTTTTTCAACACTCCCGAACGTCCGGGCCACACATCGTCGATTCCATCGACGCCGAGACCCGACGAAACAGGTCCGTAGGTCGGAACCCCTTTGTGGGTTCCGACTCTCAAATTACTCACCAGAGTCCCGTGTCGGGAGCCCTGAGTCCTTGACATGTTGTCGGAACCTCGCCCTTCGACTCCGCTCAGGACGACCCCTTTGGGGCAGGGGTTCCAACCTACGAAACTGTGGCTACCAAATGGGATATTGCCCCTTTTCGGCCACAAGAGAAGCCGGCCCCTGATGGAGGCCGGACTCATAGGAGGAATAGGTTGGGAAATCTATCATCAAAAGAGATGCTCTCGGCAGTCTCTTATTTCGTCTCTCGCTTTATTATACGTCGACTCGTCACGAAGGTTTCCGAAACAGACCAACCTTGTGAAAGGATACTGACCATACTGACCATCAATGGCGCTTGCGCCAGATCGCGTTTATGCGTATTATTGGCGACTTAGTCACCAACGGTGGATGATTGATCCCTTTTTGGAGTCATGAGATGGATTACAAAGTTCGAACCAAAATCGCCAGGATAATTGTTGAAGACAAAATCCCCGTCGACAGCGAGGTGACCATCCTCGGGTTGGTGCGGACAGCCAGAATCGGCAAAGGGGTGGCCTTCGTCGAGGTTAACGACGGCTCGTGCATGGGCAATATCCAGGGCGTGGTGACTAACCCGGATGAGTTTCCGGTGTTGGAGAAAATCCTGACCGGCGCGTCGGTCAGGATGAAGGGGCGTCTGATTCTTTCGCAAGGCAAAGGGCAGAAATACGAGGTGGCTGTCCGGGACATCAGTCTCATCGGCGAAGCTGACAGCAGTTATCCGCTGCAGAAAAAGCGACACAGTTATGAGTTCCTGCGCGACATCGCACATCTGCGTGTCCGCACCAACACCTTCGGCGCCGTCAATCGAATTCGCTCGAAGTTATCCTACGCTATTCATACCTACTTTCAGGAACGCGGGTTCTACTACATCCATACGCCGATTCTTTCCGCCTCCGATTGTGAAGGGGCCGGCGATCTGTTCACGGTCACCACGCTTGATCTTCTCAAACCCCCGACCAAAGAGGGCCAGGTTGACTGGTACGAGGACTTCTTTGCGCAACGGGTCTACTTGACAGTGTCGGGACAGTTCGAGGCCGAGGTTGCCGCTCTGGCGCTGGGCGATGTGTACAACTTCGGTCCCACTTTCCGAGCCGAGAACTCCAACACTGCGCGTCACGCTTCCGAGTTCTGGATGATTGAACCTGAAATGGCCTGGGCGGAACTGGAAGACGATATGGATTTGGCCGAGGACTTCCTCAAGTGGCTGTTTCAGTTCGCTCTTGAAAAGTGCGCCGACGAGATGGATTTCTTCGGCAAGTGGATCGACAAAGAAGCTCGTCAGACGCTGGAGTCTGTGGTCGACTCCGAGTTCGAACGCATCACCTACACCGAGGCCCAGGAGATTCTGGTCAAGTGTGGTGAGAAGTTCGAGTATCCGGTCGGCTGGGGCAAGGATATGCAGACCGAGCATGAACGCTACCTTACCGAGAAGAAGTTCAAACGGCCGGTGATTGTCTACGACTATCCGGCCGAGATCAAGTCGTTCTATATGCGTGCCAACGACGACGGCAAGACGGTGCGCGGTATGGACGTGTTAGTGCCGCGAGTGGGGGAGATTATCGGCGGCAGCCAACGTGAGGAGCGCTACGATGTCCTCTTGGACCAGGCAAAGCGTCACGGCATTCCCAACATTGAGAACTACGACTGGTATTTCGATCTGCGCAAGTACGGCTCGGTGCCGCATTCCGGTTTTGGTCTTGGGTATGATCGAGTGGTGATGTATATCACCGGTATGGCCAACATCCGCGATATCCAACCATTCCCACGGGTACCCCGCTGGGCGAAGTTTTAGCTCGTACGCGGCGATTTCATGATATTGTAGGGCAAGGATCACAGGGATCCTGGCGACGTCACCCTGAGCGGAGTCGAAGGGTGGCCCATGCTGCAACGTCACACCTCGACTCCGCTCGGCATGACGTCATAGCGGTGGTGGCAAGCATGACGTCATAGCGGCGGCAGGTCCGCAGAAACGGCCGCACCCTTCGGAGTTGTGATGACTTGCTTTGCCTACTTCCGCCAGGTGGAGAGTCGGAAGATCACCAGCACTGTAAATATCTCCAGGCGTCCCAGCAGCATCGAGAAGATCAGAATCCACTTCCCCGGCAGTGGAATCCAGCCGTAGTTTTCCACCGCGCCAATGCCGGACAGTCCCGGCCCAATGTTACCGATAGTGGCAATCGAACAGGCTACGGCGGTGGTCAGGTCGGGCACGAAGAGGGTCATCAGAATCGCCACCAACACGAATAGAGCCACAAACAGGATCGAGAAGACGATGACATTAATGATCATCTTGTCGTCTATCGCTTCCTCGCCGATTTTCACCGGCGCCACTAAGCGCGGCTGCGTCAGTTTGCGCAACTGATTGATCGCCACCCTGGCCACGATCATGATCCGGATCATTTTCATGCCGCCCCCGGTGGAACCGGCACAGCCACCGAAAAACATCAGCAGCACCATCAAGATCAGGAGAAAGCTGGGCCACAGATCGAAGTCGGCCGTGACAAAGCCGGTGGTGGTTACCATCGCCAGCGTCTGGAAAACAGAGACCCGGAAGGTTTGGCCGAACGAATCCAGGGTTTCCTCCTGCGCCGCGTAGTGATCTGCGAAGTCTTCGGTGGTCATCGCGTCGTGGCGGAAGTGCTGGGAAGTTGCTTTTTCAGAATCCAGGCCGTGGATAGACAGGACACCGGTGATCACCACTATCGCGACAATAATGACGCCGTTATAGAAGAGGAACTCCTTGTTGGCGACCATCGAGCGAACATCGCCGCGCAGGGCGCGAAAGTGCAGCACGAAATTGACCCCGGCCAGGTACATGAAGATAATCACCACCCACTCGATGAAGGCCGAATTGTATCCGGCAATCGACTGATT
>DAOVOW010000326.1 GCA_030629485.1 bacterium | reverse complement strand
GTCACAAATCGTGACCGTCTCCTGGCTATAGGTCACAGCCTGCCAACTCACAGTATCAAATCCATACACCTTTTCGAATGTATGCAACACAGGGTCGAAGATGTTAACAATGCTGGTGATGCACTCACCAGGCGTGCTAAAGGTATCGGGATAGGGATACAGTGTATCAATACGCCACGACGAGAGCGCTGTTGTATCCTGGACCGTGTAAGTCTTTTCTGCATAGGTAGTAAACCAAACGGCTGCACCATCGGTAGACGGATCCCGTCCATCCGAGGGTGTCTCCATGTTGAATTCCACGGCTGTACTCCACAGAGAGTCACTGAAGGGAAACACAAGATTGAGTTCACTGTAGTCCGTCGGCGTCACGGTGTCAATCAGCATCACCGGACCAGGGACAGGTCCACTGCCATCACTTCGCTGGACAGTCATAAAGATCCACTGGTAACTAAGGATATCACCGGCAAACTGGAAGCGATTGCTGTCCGGTCGGGTGCTCCAGTCGATCTCGTGATACGTGTTCCGCTCAAAGCTATAAGTAAACGGCTCGTCCATAGGCTCCGCGCCATGGAGGCTGTCACCCAATTCACTATCATGTATCATAGTGTCTGCCGCCCAAAGCTGGTACGTCATCCCCGGCGGTGTGGTGGGGAGTCGCTCGGCCAGCAAGTGAACAACAGTGATTGATTTATCCGCAAGAATGTCTTCCGGTTGAGTACAACCCCACCAAAGGGTGGCAACAGTAACCATCAGAGCCGGAACCAAAAGCCGCGTGTGGCGCCTCAGCATCTAAGAATACCTCCTCCGATCCAAGACCGGGTACAGCAACATTTCAAAACCTCGAACGGCCAATATAATCTTTGCCGCAATCCATTGTCAAGCCTTTCTTTCCACCCTCTAAGACTCCGTTCCTTAGACGCACCGCAGCCCACCTGCATCTAAAGAAAAATATATCGATTCCGATAAAAAAGGTTAAGAACCATAACAACTTGGCAGGATATCTACTTTGGAACATTGTCCCGAATGTCAAACCCCGATCATCAGCCCGCAGACACGGTACTGCCCCGGCTGTGGCAGCAAACTCTTGGAATTGCCCGATCAGGCGGGAGATAATCGCACCGACGACGACAATGAGTTTGTCATCACCGAAGCCCACAACCAGGACCCGGAGTTCGTGGGTGGCCATTCCGGCTTCCCAACCACCGATGCCGGCCTGGAGGTACAATCGACCAGTGACCTGGTGGAAGATGAAGCGCAGAATCAATCTGCAGCGACGCCCTCGGTTCCAACCGATGATGCACTGTCTGCCGAAGTGAGTCCGATAGGTCGCACCGACGCGCCACTGCCACCGTCGATCGATGATGTCGCCATCGGTACACCCGCCGACGACATGACGACGTCACCGATTACGCACCACCAAATCTCAGCCGATGACCAGAGCACTCCGCCCGCACCACCGGATGAGATACCGGCGACATCAGATCAGGAACAGTATCTGAGTGATCGAGAGAAAGAAGAGATTATTCGAAAAATCGGAGCCGGCCAGCCGGTTCTGTCCGCAACCACCAATCAGCCGAACAAAGCCCCGAACCCGTCGACGCAGCCGGCAACACCGGACCTTCCCTCCCCGGAGATAGCCAAGCGAGGGCGCGGCATCGCCTGGTACTACCGAAACTACATCCAGATTACAGGTAGCCAGAAGTTGTATGCCGACGACGAAATTCAGATAAGTGATCGTTGTTATCGCCTGAAGCCAAAGAAGGTCAGACCGGGATTGATCATCGGTGTCGGCGGAGGGTTGTTTGCCTTGTTACTGGTGTTCATAGCCTCACTACTCGTCTCAAACAGCGATACCGGCAACGGAGAGATCATCGGTATGGCCCTTGACGATTCAGGCACACCCTACGTCCAGGGCGCCATCATTCGTTTCCCAGACCTGGGCGTGGCTGTGAAATCGAGTCCCCAGGGGTTCTTCCGCTCGGGTGAGATTCCGAGTGGGACATACAAGATGGAATACAAGATCCAGAACGAGTTGGTCAGTGAGGAATATGTCACCGTCGTTGCCGGACAGGTCTCTACCATCACTTTGTCGCCAGCGCCACTGGCGCACAACATCGGGGCTGAGGCCGGGGTGAAAACATCAGCATGGAAAGCCCCAACGGCCGAAGTCGAATCGCCGAAGAAAACCTCACCGAGCGGGGCCAAATCCACTTCCGTAAAGAAGAAGAAAACCACCTCCAAGTATGCAAAGTTGACCTTGGCCGCCAATATCGAAGGCGCCAAGCTGAGTCTTGATGGCAAGGTGCTGGGTGCCGGCAACATGACCTACTCACGGGTCAAGCCGGGAAAGCACAAGTACGTCGTGGAGGCTGACGGTTACCAATCGGTCAGCGGAGTTATCGATCTGAAAGCCGGCGACAAACGGAAACTCAGTATTGAGTTGCAACCGATGGCGACGGCTCAAAAGGAAAAGAGCTACTCGGCCCAGGACTACTATTACTCCGGAGTTGCCAATGTCAAGGCGGGCGAACCTGAGGTGGCAGTGGCGGATTTCACCAAAGCCATCGAAGAAAAGCCAAGCTATGCTGAGGCCTACCTCGCTCGTGCTGATGTTTACAGCAAGGTCAAGGATCGCGCGCCTGCCCACGACGACTATATCCGGGCAGCCGAGATATTCCGAATTAACAAGGATTTCAATCACGCCATCACCGCCTATAACAGCGCCATCCAGGTGAACAAAAAATCGCTGACCGCTTATTTGGGGCGGGGCGATCTCTACCTGGCCAAAGGGCAGGAAATCGCGGCTGTCGCCGACTACGATGCGGCCAAAAAGATAGACAAGAAAACCGCCGCCGCTCATTTCGGCCTCGGAAGGGCGAGGTTCCAACTGGGTAACTACAAGAAGGCTATTAAGCACTTCAAAGAAGCCCGCTCCCTCGATTCCAAAAACCCGGTGGTCTATCAATACCTGATGCTGAGTTACCTCGCCGTGGAGAATATCAAAGAAGTAAAGAAGAGTTTTAAGAAGTTCACCGAAGTAGCCTCCAAATCGGAGATCGAGCGCATGGCTACCGACAACAAGTACAGCGCAGTATTGCGCGCGGTGGACCAGAACTAACAGACAGATAGTATGACAGCCAAACTTAACTGCTGGCAATTCAAGAACTGCGGTCGTGAACCGGGGGGGATCCTGGCCGGCTTGCTCGGCGAATGCCCTGTTGCCAAGTCCATGAAGTTCGACGGACTGAACGACGGCAGCGGTGCCGGCCGCGCCTGCTGGATGGTACCAGACTCCGGTTGTCGTGAGAGCCTAACCTCTTCCTCACATATTGATCCCTGCCATACTTGCGAATTCTACAAGCGAGTGGTTTTTGAGCAGGATGAGGAAACGCAATTCCGCTTTACGTCCGTAACCTCTTAGACGTCTCTGCCAGGCTTAACATCCAGACCGTCTGTGCCCGGCGGGTCTTCAGACCCGGCAGCAAAGCGCTGTCATATGCACACCCCGGTCGCACCCAACCCATCT
>DAOVOW010000070.1 GCA_030629485.1 bacterium | reverse complement strand
CAAAACTCAAATCCAGAATCCGATTCAGTTTGTAAAGGTTGTGATCGTGAGGGATGAACGATTCCAACGGCGGGAGGAGCATCATCTGTTGTTGACTTCTCTCACGTTTTGTTTGCATGACATAACCAACAACCCACCACCGCCTAAATCAACCCTTTTTCAACAAGCCCGTTCGTCCGGGCCACCCAGCGCAGTAAGACAAACACCGCAAACATGCCGTGAGAATTCCGCAGCCCATTTATACTTTCTGCTGAGATACCGCGCTTCAGTTCCAGTTCATGCGGTAGACGCGCTGGCCGCCGGAGGGAGTGCTGCCCCGTCCGAAGATTTTCACAATTAGTCTCATGATCACATAGCCGAAGACAAACCCGCCTACATGAGCCATCCAGGCTACCCCGCCCCCACCGCCGCCGCCCACCAGGGACATCAACAACTGGTAAGCGAACCACACGCCTAATACTACTTTGGCCCGCAAAGTAATGAACTGAATGAAGAACAGGATCACCAAAACCGTGACTTTGGCGCGGGGACAGAGCACCATATAGGCTCCCATGACACCGGCGATGGCGCCCGAAGCACCGATCAGGGGGACGTTCGAGGAAGGGCTAAAGAGTGTATAAAGTACGATCGCCGCCAACCCACTCACAAGGTAGAAGAGCAGAAACTTGATCCGCCCTAAGTAGTCCTCGACGTTATTGCCGTAGATCCACAGGAAGAGCATGTTGCCGATCAGATGCATCCATCCGCCATGCATAAACATCGAAGTGAATGGTGTCAGCCATGCCGAGGCTGGCAACTGCGGCGTCAACTCCACCGATGACATCAACTCATAAGGAATATATCCGTACTGAACCGTTATCAACTGAAACCCGCGCGCTCCTTGCATGATGCTAAACAGGAAAATCAGGGCGTTGGCCACGATCAGGCCGATCGTAAAGTACGGCTTGCGAATTGTCGGGACGTTATCCTTAATGGGAATGAACAACTCAACTCTCCGTGTTAGTGACCGCGTTTTCTTTTCTCTTTAACGACGAAGTTGAGATATCGTTCGGTGAGGTTACCGGCCCGGTCGGTGATGAGGATGGCCAGGTGGTGAGGTCCCGGTTCGAGGGGTGTTACCGGCTGGGTGACACAGTGGTTGGTTTCCGGATCATAATCCACAATCTGCCATTGAGCATCGATCTTAACAACGATGCCACGGTCGTCCCCAATACCGGACAGCGTGTCCTCAGCCAGGAAAGTTATGCGCGGTTTGCGAGTAGTGTAGGCACGACCTTCGCTGAGACTGAGTCTGGTGATCCTGGGCGGATTATAATCGAACACCGCTGCGAACGAGCCGCCACCGAGTGACATCGCGCGCAGCCCATCGGCCTCGACCTCATTGTCCAGCCATACCCAGCGATCCTCTTTCTTGTCCAGCCAGCAAATGCCGCTGGGGTTATCGTTGAGGGTCCGGCTTGGAATCTTCAATGACATCCCGAAATTCTCGCGCGTCACAAACACCTCAGGAAGAATCTCATAGTGAGCCGAGTTGAGGTGCATACTCAACTTGAATCGAGGGAGGTTGCGACGCACCTCGATGAAGCGCGGCTGGTACAGGTTAGCGCGATCAAACGTCAGAGTGAACTGTCTGTCGACTGCGATCACCTGATTGTCACGGTATCCAATCAGGTGGATATCCAACGAATCAGAGAACTCCCTGATCTGATGCGATGGATCACGAGTCATGGCCATTCCGATGCGATCAATCTGCGAGTACTCAGGTCGCGGCGGTACAAAGCAAATATGGTGAGTAAGATCAAAGTACTGGGGATACTCCACACCCAGCAGAGAGTCGCCATGGTAGAGTTCGATTCGTGATTGAGACGCCATCTTGTTGCGTATATCCAGTGTCACCAGCAAACCATCCTCAACTACCTCCCAAGCCACCTTGCACCGGTCGGGCTGTTGCTCTTTAAGGCCGTTGAAGATGTTGTCACGAATCACTCCGTCACCGGCAAACAGGAACAACCGCAACAACGCCGACTCGGTTCGACGGGCCTTAACTCTGCATTTTAGCCGGTTGTTCTCCAGTGGGAAAACGGTGACCTCCGATGGTCTGCCCCAGGCGCCGGGACGGTTGCGTAACACCGCGATGGAATCAACGCCAAGGGCCTCGTAGCCGGCAACCGAAGTGAAATGAAAGTCTGTGGTGTTGGCAGTCGGCGTGACGATTGAGTCCAACGTGAAGATGTCATCCGGCGGTCCCCAGAGAAAGTCAAAGCGCACTTCGGAGCGGTTGCCGAAACAGTCTTCGCCGACAATTCGCGCCTGGTGCCGTCCAACTTTCTCGCGACCGGTAGTACCATAAATACCGCTGCCTTCACCGCTGCTGCTGCCTGTGAAACGGTTGCCGACCGTTCTGAACAAGCGTCGCACCCGCTTGCGATCATCCGCCGCTTCGACATAATCATACTCCAGTCGCACGGCGTCGGTTGTCTCATAACTCAGCGAATCAAGCCTCGTTTCGTATAGCAAATGGTCGTCGATATAAAGCCGCAGCCGGTAGATCGATTGCTTCATTCCCCCTGAACGCATCTGGTCGTAACCATCGATGAGAAACCCGAACGGTCGGTGCAGATAGATGAGCGTGTCCGAACGATAGCTGCCCGAACGGCCCGTGGGTTTCAGATCCAAAAACATCTTGCGCCGACCGTTGTCCAGAAGGGATCGATCATCGGTCAACTGGATACCGATTCGGCTGAAAGTAGGCTTGATCTTATCGGCGATGTCAAAACCGTGCGACAGCGGGTTGATTGGCACATTGTCGGCGGTACGCTTCTCGAAGTGCAGATGCGGACCGCCCTTGCCGCTCTGGCCGGTGTAAGCCAGAAACTCACCCTTTTCCACCCGGACCGAATCGGCCGGGAAATAGATATCCTGAAAATAGCGCCGGTCGGCCAACTGTTTTGTCTTGATCCCGTTTCCGATCTTGCCGGTTAGTTGAGACAGATGGCCGAAGACATATAGATAGCCGTCATCCCCCATAATGTACAAGCCTTTGCCGTAACCACTATACGACATGTAAACGCGCCAGACGTAGCCGTCCACCGGTGAAATGACCTCAGCGCCGATTTTCCCACCGGTCCTGAGGTCAACACCACCGTGAAAATGGTTGTCACGGAAATCGCCAAAACCACTGGACAAGTCGACGTCCCGTTTCAGCGGCCAGCTTTCGCCCGCCCACACATTGACGGTAAGCGCCCCAACAGCAAGCACTAACAAAGATGCAACAACAGACGATAATCTTAACATAAGGGTTCCGACAATCTTTGAAAACGGTTCTTTTAACTATGATACAAAAAAGACCGGCCAATGTAAAATATGTTGACGGTTTCTATTGAAAAATCGTCCGCCGACGTTATATTGTCAAGCTTGCCGGTGACTGCCGTACAGCCCCGGCAAGTTGAGATGTTTTGATAACCTCTGAAGGAGTGACAACGAATGTTTGAAGCCCTGCGCAAGATGATCCTCCCGATCATCATAATCGTTTTGGTGTTCTTTTCGGCCATGATCGTACTGGAATGGGGCATGGGTATGTCCGGCCGCTCCGGTTATGAACAGTCCAATGTTGCCGCCGTTATCAACGGTGAGGAAATACCCTGGCAGGTGTTCAATCGCCTTTACAACAGTTTGGTGCGGGTTGAAACTGATAAGACCGATGACGAGCTTCCCGACACCAAACTCAAAGAACTTCAGGAGAAGGCCTGGCAACAACTGCTCAGTGATCGCTTGCTGATGCAACAGGTAGCCAGGCACAGTATTGCCGTCACTGACGAAGAGGTTTATGCGTACCTGAAGTTTTCGCCACCGGCCGACATCCAACAGCATTCATACTTTCAGACCGAGGGCAGGTTTGATTACCAGAAGTATATACGTGCCCTCGCTGACCCCCAGATGAGCCGGTATTGGGCAACGATTGAGCCGTTGGTTCGCTCCGATCTCCTGAAGATGAAGATGCAGGAGATGATTATCCAGAACGCGCAGGTTGCCGAAGCCGAAGTCAAAGAAATCTTCACTACGGCCAGCGAGAAAATCAAGGTGGAGATGATCAATGTCGGTTTCGATCGCTTTTCACGCCCACCACCCCAGAGCACCGAGGAAGAAAAACAAGCCTTCTTCGAGGAGCGTCGAGACCAGTATACTGTGGACGAGCGCGCCGCGGTCAGCATGGTGTTGTTGAAAAAGAAAGCGGCCCCGTACGATTGGGAAGTCACTTACAACCGCGCCAAGCAGCTATACGATTCGATAATGGCCGGCGCCGACTTTGCCGAGTTGGCCACGGAGTTCTCGGAGGACCACGGTTCAGCCGTCAAGGGCGGTGATCTGGGCTGGTTCCCGCGCGACCAGATGGTGGACGAGTTTGACCGCTTCGCCTTCTCTATGAAGGAGGGTGACGTCTCAGAACCTATCCGGAGCCAATTCGGCTGGCACATCATCAAACACCACGGCTACAAGGAAGCACCATTTGCGGGCCGCGGCGGTAAAGGTGACGAGCCTGTCGAGCAGGCCCATTGCTCGCACATCTTGCTCAGTACGACCGCTTCACAGGAGACTCTTGACCTGCTGTACAACCGTCTGGAAGAATTCCTAACCGCGGCACTATCTTCCGGCTTCTACAAAGCAGCTCTGGACCTAAAGATGCCGCTAAAGGAATCGGGACTGTTTTTCCGTGGCCGCAATATTCAGATTCTCGGACGCGACAAAGCGGCCAGCGATTTCGCCTTTGAAAACGAAGTCGGTGAGATTTCGGGTATTATGGAAAACAACTCCGCTGTCTATGTTCTTCAGGCGGCCGATCGGCAGCCGGAAGGTCCGGCCAGCTATGAGGATGCCAAGAAGAAGGTCAACCTGGATATTCTGACGTATAAAGTCAACAGCTTCTGCCTCGATACTGCGGCCGCTATCTATGCTGAAATTCAAGCGGGGACGGATTTCAAGAAGGCGGCTGCAAAGTACGGTGAGGAGATCGAGACACCTGATGAGTTCCGGCGCAATTCATATGTTAAGGGATTCGGTAAGGATCCAGAAGCAATCGGCAGAGCCTTTTCACTGAGCGAGCCCGGCCAGATCACAAAGCCGATTGAGTATGACCAGGGCGTGGTCATTTTCCGCTTGATCCAGAGGACGCCTCCGGACTTGACGGAATATGTTGCCAGACGTGATTCGATCCATAATGACATTCTGACTAGGAAACAGCAGGAGTTGTTTGGAGGTTGGTTCCAGTCGCTGATAGACGAGTCCGAGATCGTCAATAATATCCAACGGAGTCTCAGCCGGTCGGACTATATGTAGCCGCGTGAATCGGTTCTCCGGATCGACCCGGACTGACGATATCGCAATGCTGGACGGGAGTCACCGACTCCCGTCTTTGTTTGTGTGGGCCGATCAGTCATCAGCAGCAGGACACCGGTTCCGGGCCTCCGTTAGCAGGCTGTTGAAAAACGCTGCAATCGTCATTGCGAGGTCGCCGGCCACAAGTGGCTCTTAAGGGCGACCGTGGCAAGCTCTAAGTGGCCGGCAATGACAATTGGAGATTGCCGCGCAGCGGAAGAAACCATTTATGGCCTCGCAATGACCGAAGTATCGCTTTTTCAACAGCCTGTTAGACATGCAGTCGACCAAATGGACCGGGTTGGAGACACGGACCGGGATAACTTCTTTGATATCAGTAAATTCGGCTTAGCATTCGATCCTCGATTCAACTGTGAACAGGGCCGGGCCGGTACCACAAAAACGCTTGTCTGACTCTTTTGGGGTCGTTATCATTCAGTAATTATGGAGAGGACGAGACACCACTGCTTTTGGACCGGCATCCTGCGGGTGGCAATAGATCGCTGTCACCCGGCGGTTTGCGTTGCTATCGGGAACTTTCAAGCTCAAGATAGTGTTTTGATGTATGGTGTAAACGACAGCGTCTCCGGTTGTCGCTGTAGGCGAGGAGGGATTTCATGGCCGACCGGAAACTAAACAACGCTGCCAGGAGAAAGGAGTTTGAAGCCGAGGCGCTGCCTCACATGGATGCTCTGTATCGCACCGCTCTTCGTTTGGCGAAGAACCAGAGCGATGCTGAGGATTTGGTGCAGGAAGCTTTTGCCAAGGCGTACCGGTTTTGGGATAAATTCGAGTTAGGTTCGAATTGTCGGGCATGGTTGTTTAAGATAATGACCAACATATTCATCAATGAATACCGCTCGAAAGCTCGTTCCCCACTACAGGCCAACATCGACGATATTGACGATAACTACCTTTATGGCCAGTTGGCAAGTGGCGGCCAGACCGAAAATCCGGAGCAGACTCTTTTCTCCAAACTATTCGATGACGATGTAAAGAAAGCGATTGAGAATTTACCTGATGATTTCAGACTGGTTGCCGTGCTTTCGTTCCTTGAGGGCTTTTCCTACCAGGAGATTGCTGAGATTGCCGACCTGCAACTGGGTACGGTCAAATCGAGGCTCCATCGGGGACGTAAGCTTCTTCAGAGACAACTTTTCGACTATGCAGTTAAGAATGGGTACATCAAGGAAAAGGCGAAATGAATTGTCAGGACGCGCTGGAACTACTATATGATATAATCGACAAAGAAGCCTCGGAAATAGATGCTAAGGAAGTTCAGGAGCATCTGGTGAGTTGCCGTGACTGCTTCAAGATCTACCAGTTGGAAACCAACGTTCAAGAGTTTATCGCTGAGCGGATCAGAGGCGATGGACCGTCGCCGCAGTTGGATAGTCTCAAGGACAAGATCATACTCCGTCTGGACAACATCGATAATGAGGTTTCGCCTGGTCAGCCCCCACGCAGCTTTGGTTTGATCGCGAAGATGCTGGTGGCGGCGGCTTGTCTGGTGATACTGATCGGGGCCGCCTCCATTGCTACCGATTACTATCGAGAGTATGTGTATTATACGCCGTTGGCATCGGCGCACCATGCCGTTCACGACCGCACCTGGGACCAGCCGACTTTTGAATTGTCACCGTCCTACCTGGGGCTTGATTTTTCCAACTTGGGCCTTGAGCAAGGGTTCGTGCTGATCAACAGTTCCAAAGAACAGATTTGCGGTGTTGAGATGGGGCACTTTGTGTTCCGCAACAGCGAGTTGACCGTCTCGGTGTTTGCAGCACTGAGTGGTGAGTACAGCATACCCGAAGATTGTATCGATACTCAGTTATCGCTGGACGGCAAGACGTTTTTCAATCATCAGAGCAATGATTGCTGGTTGCTCTTTCACGAAGTCGGTAACGCCGTTATTATTGCTGCCTCTACCAAGGCGGATTTTGATCTGTCCCCCTTTGCGCCGGTGGAAAAAGTGGTGCTCACTGATTTAAGCTTGCCTTGAATCTGAACGTATTCTAAACTGACCGGGATGACTTTCTTCCCGGTTTTTTTGTACCGGCCCCCTGGGTTTCTTCGGTTGAAATCTTGCCATCCAGAACCTCACCAACCTTGCGCTGCATTCTATCGAGGGGGATTTGTCGCCCGATTAGCGCTCGTGTCGTGGGTTTTGATAACCTGCTTCGTCGTGCAGGTGCTTTCGGCCGGTTCCGCTGAACTCTATCTTAATGATGACAAAAGGGAATTGGCCATCGGAGTTCAGCACGCCATCTGCAACGATGACTTCGCGCTCGCCGACTCCTTGGGCTGCCTTCTTGGAGAACTATTCCCCGACGATCCGATGGGACCTTTCTCTCGCGCCGCATCTCTTCTCGGTGAGATGTTTGACCGGGAAGAACCGCTTCAGAGCGAACGTTTTTTGGTTCTGCTGGAAATCGCTGATAGTCTGGCGTCACAAACCGTAGACACCGCATCGCCCGGCATGGCCGCCTGGATGGCGTTTTATCGCGGACATGTCAGATCCTATCGAGCCCTGTGGGAGGCGCGGTTCGGGTCATCGCTGCAGGCGATCAGGCTCGGTTATGCTGCCCGATCAGTGTACGAACGCGGACTTGAGTACGACAGCAATTGCTACGACCTTTACCTCGGCCTTGGCTTGTACCATTACTGGAAATCGGCCAAGGGGGGCATCCTGAGGCGCCTGCGGATTCTGAAGAATGAAATGGATCGCGGTATCGCCGAGTTGCGCCTGGCCGCCGATTCATCGGCCATCTCGCGCGAGGCTGCCCGCAACTCGTTGATATGGGTCTGGCTGAACCGTCAACAGTACGACTCAGCCATTGTATTGTGTCAGGAAACGTCGGCTACCTTCCCCGATGGGAAACTCTTCCTCTGGCCGCT
>DAOVOW010000114.1 GCA_030629485.1 bacterium | reverse complement strand
GGGCGTTATCTCTTTGCTGGCAGTGATCGTTCTGTACGTGGTGGTTGATGATATAGTCATGCCGACTATCACGCGCCACGGCACTGAATTCACGTTGCCGGATTTCGTGGAACAACGTTTGATCGAGGCACGCATGGAACTCGATGACCTCAATCTGCGCTTCGAAGTGGCCTCGGAGGAGTACTCGCCCGGCATTCCTGAGGGAGTGATCCTGAGCCAGTACCCGGTGGCCGGCACCAAGGTCAAGGATGGCCGCGCGATCAAGTTCGTAATTTCGTTAGGCCAGAAGATGGTGCCGATCCCCGACCTGGCTGGACAGTCGGTGCGACAGGCCATGCTGGACCTGGAAACGGCGGGGCTGCATCTGGGCGAGATAACCTGGGCTTTCTCCGACACGTTGCCTGAGAAGGTGGTCGTGTTTACATACCCCGCCAGCGGCACTGAGATCGCGCTGGGATCACCCGTGACGCTCATGGTCAATCACGGCCGAACGGCAGACTATACTTATGTGCCCACGGTGGTTGGCCTGACGCTGGATGTGGCGAGAACGCTGTTGGACTCCAAGTCGCTGCGCACCGGTGTAATCACCTATCGATTCGAGATCGACTTGCTACCGGAAACAGTTCTGCAGCAGTCCGAACCGCCCGCCACCGAACTTGAGATCGGCACCGAAATCGACCTGGTGGTGAGCACGCTGGAGTAGGGTGCTGTCTAACTAACTCAATTCAGTCCCGACGTGTAACCAACGCGCACACATAATCAGTTGCAGGTCATCCTCTTGTGTCGATGCCGAAGAACGGTGTCGCCCGCTCCCATGATGTCTTTGTGGCCCACAAACTGCTTGCCAAAAGTCTCTATTCTGATATATTAGTAGGCTTGTTTCTACCCGTTCGGGATCTACGGTGTTACTGTAGGTATTGATGGTCCCGTCGGGAAGGGTGAAATTTGGCCGTTTTGTGGCCTAAACGTGTAGGTTTTTGTTCGATAGCCATGTTTGAAAGTCTGTCCGACAAACTTGAAGTGGTCCTGAAAAAGCTCCGTGGCGCCGGCAAGCTCACCGAGAAAAACATCAAGGACTCGATGCGCGAAATCCGCCGGTCGCTTCTGGAAGCGGACGTCAACTACAAAGTTGCGCGTGATTTCATCAAGGCAGTCGAGCAGAAGGCGATTGGCACTGAGGTGCTCCAGTCGATTGATCCGGGGCAGTTGATAGTCAAAATTGTGCACGACGAACTGATAGCCCTCTTGGGCGGCAAGAACGAACCAGTCGCGCCGGCAGATAAGTCACCAACCGTCTACATGGTCTGCGGCTTGCAAGGGTCTGGCAAGACGACGCTCACTGCCAAGATCGCCTTGTCTGTCAAGCGAAAGAACAAGAAGGCACTCATGGTGGCGGCGGATATCTATCGACCGGCGGCGGTGAAACAACTCCAGGTGCTTGCCGATCAGATCGCGGTTGAGCATTTCTCACTGGAAGGCAAGAAACCGCCGGAGATTTGTCGCGAAGCTGTCAAGTACGCTGAAAAGAATTTCATTGATCTGGTGCTCCTGGATACTGCCGGGCGGTTACATATAGATGACGAATTGATGAGGGAACTGGAAGAGATCAAGGCCCTGGTTGACCCTCATGAACTCCTGCTGGTGACCGATGCCATGACCGGACAGGATGCGGTCAAAGTAGCCCAAGAATTTCACAATCGACTCGGTATCACCGGTGTGGTACTCTCCAAACTCGATGGCGACGCGCGGGGTGGAGCCGCACTTTCCATTCGCGCCGTCACGGGCTGCCCGATCAAGCTGGCTTCGACCGGCGAGAAGGTGTCCGACTTGGAACCGTTCCATCCCGATCGGATGGCTTCGCGTATTCTCGGCATGGGGGACATTGTGTCGCTGGTCGAGAAGGCGGAAGAAGTTATTGACATGGAGCAGGCCGAGAAGATGCAGGAGAAGCTTCTCAAGGCTCAGTTCAATTTCGAGGATTTCCTCGAGCAGATGAAGCAACTCAAGAAGATGGGTCCGTTGGACTCGCTTCTCGGCATGATTCCCGGCATCGGCAAAGCGCTCAAAAACGTTCAAGTTGACGAGAGTGCCATGGAACGGATGGTGGCGATCATCAAGTCGATGACCATACAGGAGCGCCGCAACCCGACCGTTATCGACGGTTCACGCAAGAAGCGGATAGCCGTCGGTTCCGGCAATTCGGTGCAGGCTGTCAACCAGTTGCTCAAACAATTCAATGCTATGCAAAAGATGTTTCACAGTATGAATAAGAAGAAGTTCAGGGGTCTGCCCAAAGGGATGATGCCCGGAACCTTCGACAACTTTTAGGAACGGAGGATTTGTTGGCCGTACATTTAAGACTTCGCCGCATGGGAGCCAAGAAGCGAGCCTTCTATCGGATCGTAGCCGTCGACTCTCGTCGCGCACGTGGCGGCAGCTATCTGGAAAACCTTGGCACCTACAACCCGATAACCAAACCGGCAGAGATCAAAGTCTCGGAAGAGGGATTGATCCGGTGGCTGGACCGCGGAGCCGTCCCTACCGACACCGTTTGGTCGCTGCTGAGGCAGATCGGCTTCTCCACCAAGTACCAACAGTACAAGAAAGGAGAGGATGTTTCGGAAGTAACCCTTAGGACCACGATCACGGAACGCCCGAAGAAGACAAGGAAGATGAAGAAGGCGGCTGTGGCGGCGGAAGCTGAAGCTAAGGCAAAGGCTGAAGCTAAGGTAAAGGCTGAAGCCAAGCCGGCTGCTGAGACGGCCGAGGCTGAGGGTGCGTCTGACGCTGCCACCGAGGCGTAGGCGGACGACTCATCGTTGACTTGCCCCGGTCCGTCGATTCGCTGAATATGGACAATGCTACGGTTCCTCTATCGCAACCGAAGAGCAGAAAGGAACTTTGCCATGAAGGATTTCGTCGTATTTATCGTCGAGCACCTGGTGGATAATCCCGATCAGGTTGACGTGACGGAAATAGTCGGGACCCGTACGACTGTATATGAACTGCGCGTGGCACAGGGTGATCTGGGCAAGGTTATCGGAAAACAAGGCCAGACTGCGAAGTCCATCCGAACCATACTTTCGGCGGCGGCGGCGCGACAGGGAAAACGTGCCGTCCTGGAAATTCTCGAATAGGCTGTGCCCTCTGACGAACTGGTCATCGTCGGCAAACTCGGCCGACCCAGGGGATTGCATGGCGAAATCCACGTGACGCCGGAGACCGACTATCCGGAGCGGTTCGACGGCATGGATGAAATCCATGTCAGTACTCGGGACGGGTGGGAGATTTTGAGGATTGCATCGACTACGATGGTCGGCGGTCGGCCCGTGATTAAGTTCGAGAACGTTGATTCCCCGGAGGAAGCAGCGCGTCTGACCAACCGCGGACTGGCGGTGCCGAAAGATCAATTGGTGACTCTACCGGAAGGTGAACATTTCATTTTTGATCTGATCGGCTGTGAAGTGGTCGAGCAACAAAGTGGTGAACGGATCGGTGAGGTAGTGAATGTAGAGCAATACCCGGCCAATGATGTCTATGTCGTGAGAACGACTTCCGAGTCGTCCCTTATGGTTCCGGCCGTAAGCGAGTTTGTCAAGACGATCGATATTGCGGCCAAGAGGATCATAGTTGATACGACAGGATTAACTGATGCTTAATGACACCGGGTATTTATTGCGACCGGATGATGACACGCCGGTAACAGGCTGATGAAGTTTGAAATTGTAACGCTGTTCCCGGACTACTTCGAGCTGTCGATGAGACAGTCGTTGTTGGGGAAAGCGCTTGATAAGGGGCTCTTTGAAATCGAGATAATAAACCTCCGTGACTTTGCCACCGATCGGCATCAAACAGTTGATGACAAACCTTTCGGCGGCGGCGGCGGTATGGTGCTGATGATCGAACCGATTGATCGCTGTTTGCAACAGTTGGGCTATCGGCGGCGTGACGCGGGTGTGGTTGATGATGACGAGCGAATCGTGCTTACCTCCGCCGCCGGTGAAACGTTTCGGCAAGCTACCGCAATCAGGTACTCGCTGTGTCGACGTTTGACGATTATATGTGGTCATTACCTGGGTATCGATGAACGGTTGCTGCAGTTGTATGATATCGATGAGGTTTCGATTGGTGATTTCGTTCTCACCGGTGGTGAGCCAGCTGCGGCGACGATGGTTGATACAGTGGTGCGTCTCATTCCCGGCGTGCTGGGTAATTTCGAGTCGGCCCTGGATGATTCACATATGGAAGAGACCCTCGGTGCTCCCTGCTACACACGGCCTGCGGTTTACGAAAACTTGACGGTCCCCGAAGTGCTGCTGTCGGGTGACCACAAGGCAATTGAGGAGTATCGGCGCCGTCAGGCCAGGGCTAAATGCCAGGCGGTCAGGCCTGATCTGTTTAGAGCAGCCGGATTTGATCATGACTATGATGATTGAGCCATAGGCTGGATCGTCGACATATTAGTGAAGAAGAATGTTTGATGGATTGATAGAAAGGATAGCGAAATGAAACGTATAGCCCAGATCGAAAAGAAACACCTCCGGGATGACCTACCCGAGTTTCGAACGGGTGATACGGTGCGCGTACATGTCAAGATCAAAGAAGGTGACAAAGAGCGCGTCCAGGTTTTCCAGGGTGATGTCATCAGCCGTCGCGGTGGCGGTACGGCGGAGACCTTCACCGTGCGTAAGGTGTCAGCCGGAATCGCAGTGGAGCGTGTCTTCCCCTTGCAGTCGCCCAATGTTGCCAGGATTGAGCGGATCCGCGCCGGCCAGGTGCGCCGCAAAAAGCTGTATTACTTGCGCGGTTTAACCGGTAAGTCGGCCAGGATCAAGGAAGAGATTATCGAAAGTTCCAAGGCTAAGAAGGCTAAGGCTAAGGCGGCCAAACCACCGGAAGCCAGTCCGGAGCCACCGGCCGAGAACGCCTCCGCCGAATAGCCGTCCGCACCGATTCAGAACCAACAGAAGAGCGCCTATTTCCCGGGGCGCTTTTTTCGTATGGACAATCTCCGAGCGCCCATCGCTGTCATTCCCGCCTTCGGGACTTTCCAAAAACTACCAAGTGGTGATAGCTACTGTGTGTGGTGTACGCCCTCGTGCGCCACGCGGATACGGGGGTAGAAGAGGACTTCCGCCGCGGCGGGTGGGGCACCCGGTTTCTCAACCCTCTCCAAGAGTCACTATACCGAAACCTAAAGGGAACGGGCCAGGCAGCCGACTTATAGCGTATAGAAAGCTCTGTGATCTCCAAGCCCCCAGGAGGGTTCCATGACCAAACAGCGAAAACAAACCAGGTACGAAACAGAAAAACTCCTGATGGTGTTCGACAGACATACTGATCGGCACATCGGAGGATTGGCAAACCTGACGGCCGACGGCGCCATGTTTGTCACTCAGGAACCGGTCGATATTCCCAGCACCGCTCATTGCCGGGTCGAACTACCGGATAAGATTCTTGACCACGATGAGCTCATCTTTGATGCTGAGTGCGTCTGGTGTAGGAAGAACGCGACCAGAGGCTGGTACGAGTCCGGATACAGGCTAAAAAACGTCTCCGAGCAGGACCGCAATATCCTGACCTATGTCATGCTCAAACTAATGTCCGAACAGCAGGCGACGCAGAAGGCCTGAGGGGGAGGCCGGTGGCCCATCCGCTTTCTGACGGACTCTGATTCCTCACCCCGTTCGCCTGAATAACTCAGACAAAAAGCATCTTGCGCAGCCCCGGGTATCGCAGCACGTTCGATTTGCACATAAGAGTCACACATGGCGCCGGAGTGGTGGAATGGTAGACACCAGGGACTTAAAAAACTGACCCGGACGAAAACGTATCTGACTGAGCATCAACGCATTGCATCGCACGACAAACAGATAGGCGGGAAGAATTCAAGTATTACTTTGGATGGTTTTGTATTGACATGGAAACAAAGTGGTGACACGACGGGTGGCCCACCATTTAGAGGCTGTCTCAAAAGTGCCATGTTCCGTCGGTTCCCCAAGCTGCCAAAATAAACCAATCATCAGAACAATAAAGTCTCCAATGTCATTTGGCACAAGTATAGACGGAGTCGCTCGCAATGACTCAAAAGGGACTTGTTCAACAAGCCCTTCAGGCTCGGCCACCGCCCCTCCGCGTCAGGCCAGCTTTTCCAGAAGCTCCTCAGAGATGTCGAAGTTGGCATAGATTTTCTGGACGTCGTCAAGCTCTTCGAGTATCTCGTACAGCTTTATCATGGAACTGGCCTGCGACTCTTTTTCGAGCTTGACCGAATCCTTGGGGATCATCGTCACCTCGGCCGAAACCATCGGTATCCCCTTAACCTCGATGGCCGAGCGCACACTGTCGATATCGCCCGGCTGCGTGATCACTTCGTACGAACCGGAGTCGCTCTTGATGTCCTCGGCGCCGGCCTCCATAGCCACCTCCATTAGCGTGTCCTCGTCGACCGCATCCAGTTCGATCGTGATGAGGCCCTGCTTTTCAAACATCCACGCCACGCATCCGGAAGCGCCGAGATTGCCGCC
>DAOVOW010000184.1 GCA_030629485.1 bacterium | reverse complement strand
TTGCGGGTCCCGGACAAGTGTAAGGGAATTTTGAACTCGTTCGGATTGACATCAACGATTCGCGGGATGGTGACAGCCGGTGGTTCTTCCGCATGTTTGAGAGCTTCATAGACAGCTCGCGTCTTACCCGCAAGGGGATCACCGATGACCAGCACGTCTTGGCCAGCGACGATTCGCTTCTTGATCTCCTCGATCTCGTCGCGCCCAAGACAGTAGTCCCGAAAGCCGCCTTTGGTGCTGCCGCGCAGTTCACCCATCACTTCTTCCGGCTGCAGGTCGGTGGATTTCTTCCAGACGACCTTGTATAGTGTCTTCTTTTCGCTACGTTTCTTGCGTCGGTTCTTGTACAGATACCCTACCAAGGTCAGCAGGGCAACGCCTATTAGACTTGCCGCTGCAATGGTCCAGCCGATGTATTCCTCGGGTACTATATCCATCATTACTCCCAGATGTTGTGACAATATAGGCTGTTGCCACAGCGTGGGCAACGTCAAAAACGGGCTGTCGCGAAACCGCATTGGGGCAGGCAAGGAGAGGCTGTCCCACAAGTCTATGTTCCGGCAGTTCCTGGCTCTGCAGAAGGCGGAGGTGTGAACTGCCGATTGTCGGCTGCCATGCCGGACAACGTCTTAGTGAAGAGCGACAGGTCACACGCTCGGCTCCGCCGTGCGCAAGACCCGTCGCAACTACCTTATGGGACAGCCTCAGGACGTCTGCCGCCCACATGGTGGATGGAAAAAGCGACCGCTTGACCGTCTAAACAGTTTGACAACCAGGGGCTATTTTGATATCATTACGGCCTTGGCTCAGATACGGCGGAGCCGTAAGAGCCTGTTAGAAAGCGTATTCAACGACTGTTTGGAGGATTCCGGTGAAGGAATTTACGACCGACAAAATCCGTAACGTCTGCCTGGCCGGGCAACGTGGATGCGGCAAGACCAGTCTTGCCGACGCTATAGCATTCAACGCTGGAATCAACAACCGCATCGGACGAGTCGACGAGGGCAGCTCCCTCCTGGACCATACCGATACAGAAATCGCCAAGAAAACCACGATCGCCACCAAGCTGCTGGCCACACCCTGGCGCAACGGCAAGATCAACTGGTTGGACTGCCCGGGCCATCCGGATTTTGTCGGCGAGCTACTCAGCAGTCGATTGGTTTCGGACGTCGCGGTCATGGTCGTGAGTGCTACTTCCGGCGTGGAAGTGGGCACCCAAATGCAGTGGCGCGCCATCGGAGATGCCCCGGCTACGCGAATCTTTTTTGTGAACAAGATGGAGATGGAAAACGTCGCCTGGCAGGCCAATCTCGACAGTTTGACTGATGCCTTCGGCACCGGTGTCGTTCCGGTGCAACTGCCTATCGGTGAGGCCCAGGGGTTCAAGGGGATTGTTGATCTGATCGCCAACCAGGCGTACACCTTTGGTGACGACGGTAAGCCAAAAGAGACCGATATCCCGGCTGACCTGAAGGACGCCGCACAGAGCGGCCACGAAAAGCTTATCGAAGTCGCCGCCGAGGGTGATGATGTTCTCATGGAGAAGTTCTTCGAAGACGGCACGCTCTCCGAGGCGGACTTTGCCATCGGTTTCAAGAAGAGTCTGATCGCCGGGAAGGCGTACCCTGTCCTGTGCGGCTCGGCTTCCAGGAACATGGGGGTTATGCTCCTTCTCGACTTCATCGACAAGTATGCGCCGTCACCGGAGGAGGTTCACGCTCGGATTGCCGTTAAGACGGGTACCGAGGAAACATCAGAAATCAAGCCGGACCCCACCGGCCGGCCTCTGGCTTACGTGTTCAAGACTGCATCGGAAAGTCATCTCGGAGACCTGTCCTACATCAGATGTTTCTGCGGCACTCTCAAGTCAGGTTTGGATCTGTCCAATCAGCAGACTCGCTCCAGCGAACGGGTCACGCAAATCTACACCCTGCAAGGGAAATCCAGGGCAGATATGTCGTCGATTCCAGCCGGCGATATCGGAGTGCTGGTGAAGCTGAAGAATACGCACACCGGCAACAGTTTGGCCTCGTCTGCATCCGGGCTGTCGATCCCCGAAGTGGTCTTTCCACATCCGGTGATGGATGCTGCGATCAAGGCCAAGTCAAAGGGCGACGAAGAGAAAATCAGCGCCGGACTTCATAAGTTGCACGAAGAGGATCCCACCTTCAAACTGGTGGCGGACCCGGCTCTCGGACAGCAGGTGTTGTACGGTCAGGGCCCGACGCATATCGAAGTGCTGACGGAGAAACTCAGGTCGCGCTTCGGCGTCGAGGTGGAGTTGGCCCGACCGAAGATCCCGTATCGTGAGACCGTCCGTGGTAAAGCTGAAAAGCAATATCGTCATAAAAAGCAGAGCGGTGGACGAGGCCAGTACGGCGATGTGCATATACGGATCGAGCCGAACGTGCGTGGCGGCGGGTTTGAATTCATTGACGCCATCAAAGGCGGCATCATCCCCAATAAGTTCATCCCGGCGGTTGAAAAGGGAGTCGTGGAGTCGATGCAACGCGGCGGTCTGGCTGGTTCACAGGTGGTCGATGTCAAAGTGACGCTCTATTATGGGTCCTTCCACGAAGTCGACTCATCCGATATGGCTTTCAAAATCGCCGGATTGATGGCTTTTAAGGAAGGCTTCATGGAATCCAAGCCGGTTCTGCTGGAACCGATTTACAACATAGAGGTGACCGTTCCCGACGACTACACCGGTGATGTCATGGGTGATCTTTCCTCACGGCGTGGCAAAATCGCCGGCATGGACCCCGACGGACGCAACCAGATCGTGAAAGCGGCTGTCCCTCAGGCGGAGTTGTATCAATACGCAGTGGACCTCCGCTCCATGACTCAAGGGCAGGGCGTGTACTCACTGGAGTTCGCGCGCTACGAGGAAATGCCCCACGATGCCGCTCAGAAAGTCATCGAGGCGGCCAAGCGGGAAAAAGAAGAAGAGGGGTAGACGCACCGGCGCTTTGTCTCCGGATAATAACGAACATCACGAGCCGGGCCTTTTCAGAGGTCCGGCTTTTCTTGTCATATCTGACCGTCCACAATCGAAATACTGTCTACCTCATCCCCTACTCAAGCACTGGACCACCTCGCCCAGGTACAGCCGGTGGTAGTCTTTGTCCGGATACTCCTCGTGAATAGATGGATCCAAGAAGTTGGCTGGGTCGAGATCGTGGATGTAGATCTTGCGGCACTCCAGCACCAGCCGCGCCTGAGCAAAGAACACCGCGCCGCTCTGGGTCGCCAGCGGCGTCAATCCGGTCGCAGCCATTTTGTCGACCTCACGTCCGGACTTGGCACCACAGAATTTGAGAATCTTGCGGTGCTCTTCTTCGAAAAACGACAGCGTGAACCTGTCTGAGTCCTCAACGAATCGATAGGTGTACCGATGCGGCCTTATGACACACCAACAGATGTTCTTGTTCCACAGCACGCCCATGCCGCCCCAACTGGCCGTCATGGTGTTGAATTCGTTGATACTGCCCGCCGTGATCAGCATCCAGTCGGAGCCGATCAGTTTGAAGACGTTGTCGGTGATGTCGGTGACTGGTATTTCCTGGAATTCTTCGTTCATAGTTCCTCCGTCGTCTTCATTGCTAAGTCTCTGTCATCACCTCAAGAACCAAACTGTCGCTTCGCTTTAGGTGAGCTACCGAGTGTCAGGCTGACTCCGCTTCCAGTCGCTCGAGAGTGTTCATCACCCTCTGCTTACGCGGCCAGTACATGACCGAAGTAACGATACCGATGGCATAAAAGGGAATCAGGCGCCACCAGTCACCTGATATGTACAGCACTATCATACCGAACATGAACACGGCGCCTGGAAGGACAATCTTCATTGTGTGAATGTCCGCCACCATCCTGAAAACGGTCCGCTTATGCTTGTACTTCTGATGATACATCTTGAATTGTGCCCTCTCCATAACTGGCAGAACCAGGAACTGTGCCAGGCTATAGAGCAATATTAAGTAGAACAGCAATTCGATTTTCCAACCGGCATGATTCAGAAGTTGGCCACTTGTGTGGAACATCTTGCCGATATACAGATAAATGGCCGGTGCACTAATCAGCAAAGCTGCCGACTGCACTCTCAGCTTGATCATGGAACGCGAGAATGCTCGGTCAGTGTCTGTCATCTTGAGTTCCTTTCGTCCCTTCTACAATAGTGTCGAAACCCGCCTTCGGCGGTCCTCCGGACTATCTCGGGTGGGCTGCCAGGTGCCGACATTCCAATTGTCAGGAGCACAGAGCTCCTGACCTACGATTCCGGTATGCGCCTTCGACTCCGCTCAGGCTGAGGTTTGGTTAGACTATCGTGTGAGCTCATTCAACAAGGGCCTATATCTCCTTGGATAGTTCCACCAGGCGACGATACGGAATAGCCTGCCAGCTCTCGGCGATGAAAGCACCGTTGGCCATGCTGATCATCGATACCTTGGCGGCTACTTCCTCGTCCGGCGCCTCATAAATCGCCATGAAATCATAGTTCCCCAGGAGGGCGTAGTGGGCGATGAATTTCACTTCCGGACATTTCTCGGTCACTTGTTTGAGCCATGAATGGCCCATCGCCTCACGCTCGCTCATCCGTGCCGCCGCCTCCGGCGCCAGCTTGGTCATTAGAATAAAAGTTTTCATAATGCGAGTCCTTCTGTTTGCACTATAACTCGTACCTCAACCTAAGATACAACAGCCTCCCTCCCGTGCGCCAACAGAAAAGTGAGGACAGGATCGACCCAGGCGAAACTTTTTCGCCGATATTCCGACAAAAGTAATTGACAACTGCTCAAATGGGCAGTATAGTGGTGTCGAAGGAAACGGCAAGTCGCAGGAAGCAGATTATGAACAAGAAACTGACCGACAAACAACGAGCGGTGTTTGAGTTTATTCGGGAGCAGATTCGAGACCGCGGTCTCTCCCCTACTATCCGTGAAATCGGACAGCGTTTTGGCATCAGTTCGACCAACGGGGTCCGACTGCATCTCAGTGCCTTGATCAAGAAGGGCTATCTCAGAAAACACCCCCTTATCGCGAGGGGGCTGGAGTTGACCCAATCGTTGGTGGGTGAGGTCTGCCGCCTGCCGTTGGTTG
>DAOVOW010000257.1 GCA_030629485.1 bacterium | reverse complement strand
GTTGCCATCCGGTTAAGCGACGACCGCTTGTTTCGGTTGCGGTTTCCGTATTCGTCATCGTGGTCGCTGTGGCCGTTTTCTACACCACTGATTCCAGAGCCTTTGCCGTGCTGGCTCTGGTCGTTTTGCTGTTGTCGCTGGCCAAATTCTATTTCCCTACCCGCTTTCAATTGACCGACGAAACCGTGACTATCAAAACTACCACGCACACACTGGTCAAACCCTGGTCACAGTATCGCAGCTATTACCCCGACAAGAACGGCGTCCTGCTCTCTCCTTTTCCGGAACCATCGCGACTGGAGAATTTTCGCGGGCTTTACCTGATGTTCGCGGACAACCGTGATGAGGTGATTGCTTTCGTCGATACTCACATCGGCCGCAAAGCCGCAACACCCGAGTCCGCATCGGAGGCGCAGGCGTGAGCCTTTTCAAAAGCAACATGAACCTGCCCGACCCGGAGAAACCCGCGCTTCCGGAAGAGGAAGATGCGGTACTGGAAAAGTTAGCGAAAAAAGTAGTCGAATGGAAAATGAGCGTGCCGGCGATACTTTTTCTGGAGTCGGTCAAGCCACTCAATTTTATCGGTTCCCAGACGATGGTTTTCTTTGAGCCGATTGTTCAGGCCGTCTTCAATATCAGAGACTACGACACTTTTCGCTGTGCCCTGGAGAAACGCGAAACGATCGAGATTCTGCTGCTCAAGATTGAGTCTCTCGATGCGGTGGCTTTGTCGCGCGATAAACGGATTAAGAAATTCATGAAGGTCGAGAAGAAGAAATGGAAATGGTACCAGCGCTATCTGGGCGTTTTCCTGCCGAAGGTCACCATCCCCGACGATGTCCTCAACCCACCGGACGACACAACTGATACCACGTAGGTCAGGTCACTTCGGGACCTGACCTTGACTTGCAAGACAGTATCTACTATCAGGAAAGGTACCAGACCGCCATACACATAATAAAGCGGAAGGGGTGGGAATCGAACCCACCGGGGACAGCATAACTGCCCCCCGCACGGCTTTGAAGGCCGGGACCGCCACCAGACGGCATCCGCTTCCGGTCGCAATATAGCCAATCGGCCACGAGTCGGCAAATCCAGATTTGGCCGGTGTGTCGACGATTTGCAGCAGATGTGGACATCTGCCGACGACAATAGCGGCCACCGGCCATTGTGCCCGAGTAATCTTCAGATCGCGCAAGAAACAGGCTTGCCTGTGGCCGAGTCTGAAGGGCTTGTTGAAAAGGCTCCTTTCCTCGTCATTGCGAGCGACCGAAGACACTCGTGTCGTAGGGAGCGCGGCAATCTCATGCCTGGGTGCTGTCAGGCGACTCGCCTGACAGCCATCACGTGTGAAGGCAGGCGTCGGGCGGGGTCGCCCGACACCACCCGATAACGAATTGAGATTGCCACAGCCGCCCTTAAGAGCCACTTGTGACCGGCGGCTTCGCGATGACGGCGCCCGCCGAGCACACTATTTTCCCGTCCCCGACGTTTTTTATTTGCTATCCCAATCGAGTCCCGTTTATTGGCGGTTTCACTGAGTTGGCTAATCACCATCCGCAAGGAGCCCACCGTGACCAAGTCCAAAGAAGACGTACTCAGACAGATCGACGAAGCCGGAGTGCGTTACATTCGCCTCTGTTTCACCGACATCCTCGGCAAGATCAAGGGGATGGCCATCACCCGTGGCGAGATCGAGCAGGTTTTGGAGGAAGGTCAGGGGTTCGATGGTTCCTCGGTGGAGGGGTTTGCGCGGATTGAGGAATCGGACCTGATGGCGGTGCCGGATCCGCTGACGTTCCGGATCATTCCATGGGAGATCTCCGGCGAGCGGGTGGCCATGATGTTCTGCGACATTCAGAACACCGATGGTACGCCATACGACGGCGACCCCCGCTGGGCACTTAAACGCAACCTGGCCAAACTTCAGGACAAAGGCTGGACGTTTTACGTCGGTCCGGAGATCGAGTACTTCTATTTTGAAAACGATGAAGAGACCAAGGGGCTGGACAAGTCCGGTTACTTCGATTTTGATGCCATTGATTTCGGCACCCAGGTGCGCCAGGCGACAGTGGCGGCGTTGGAGACCATGGACATCCCGGTGGAGTGTGCCCATCACGAGGTGGCGCCCAGCCAGCACGAGATCGACCTGAAGTATCAGGAGGCGCTGGTGATGGCCGACTTCGCGCAGGTCTATCGCTTTATCGTCAAGGAAGTGGCGATGCAGAACGAGATCTATGCAACCTTCATGCCGAAACCCATTTACGGCGTTAACGGCAGTGGTATGCATTGTCACCAGTCGATATTTTCCGGTGGCAAGAATCTCTTTTTCGATACGGATGCTCAGTACAATCTGTCGAAGATGGCGCGGCACTATGTGGCCGGGATTCTGAAACACGTCAAAGAGTTCACGCTGATCACCAATCAGTGGGTGAATTCTTACAAGCGACTGGTGCCGGACTACGAAGCGCCGGTGTATATCAGTTGGGGACGGCGCAATCGTTCCAGCATGGTGCGGGTACCGATGTATCGTACCGGCAAGGAACAGGCCACCCGGATCGAGTTGCGGTCGCCCGACCCGGCGGCCAACCCGTATCTGGTGTATGCCTGCATGCTGGCGGCCGGTATGAAAGGGATTGAGAACGAGTACGAATTGGGTGAGCCGATCGAGGAAAACATCTTCCACATGTCGAAAGAGGAGAAGCTCGACCTGAAAATCGATGAGCTACCGAATTCACTGGAGAACGCCGTCCGCGAGTTTGAAGGGTCTCAACTGGCGCGCGAGACGCTGGGCGATCACATTTTCGACGCTCTCATTTTGAACAAGCAGATCGAGTGGGATTCGTACCGCATCCACGTGAGCAAGTTCGAGAATGACAAGTATCTTTCGATGCTGTAATTCACCACCGATATGGCATCTTTGTGCAAGGGCGGTTTCGACCGCCCTTTTTTGTGCCTGGTAACACCGGCTGAAAAGCCCGCCTGATGGCGGGCTTTTCTTCGTAGGTACTAGGTTCCGATGCGGTGCGGTATCAGTCGTCGTCTATCTCGATCTCGATGATCCGGCGTTGCATCCCGCCGCGTCGGCCCGGCTTGCCCATGAAGTGGAACTCCTTGGATTCGAAGCGGCATTCCTTAAGCTTCTTCACCTGCTCGTCGGTTAAGAGTGCCTTCATCTGTTGATGATGGCGAAAACGCGCCTTTTGCATCTCCGCCTTCAGTCCGGTGACTTTGTCGATAGCTGCAAACACTTTGCCCTCGTCGGCGTCGTCGAGCATCAACGCTTTCAGGCCGATCTGGGCTTTCTTGACGGCGGCGCGTTTGTCGACCATCTCAAGTTGGTTTTCGAGAGCCATCTTTTGCAGACGGTCTTTCTGGTCATCGGTCAGGCCGAGCTCATCGGCCATGCCCATGATACCGTGCGGTCCCTGGCCATGTCCTCTCATGCCCTGGCCCATGCCCGGTCCACCTTGCCCCAGCCCGCGGCCATCAAAGAAGAGCATATCACCACTGCCGTCCCGATCGTGCCACCGCATCTGACCCAGCACGGTTGTCGCCGGAATCAGCAGGGCGATTAACATGATGATGGTTAGTTTCTTCATAACGTCTCCTTTCGTTTAGTTTCAGTCAGTTCTATGTGATCGGTTTTTTCGTCATTTACTCAATTATTATGGAGCTATCGGCCTCCTTTGTGTTCGCGGAAAGCGCGGACCCGGTCGAGCAGTTCCCGTTCGAATCGTTCGTGAAACACCACCAGCCTGCCGAACTGCCGGGGTGCAAGAGTTGTCGATGCCTGCTCGATGAAATCTGACTGCACCTGTCGTTTCATTCTATCGGCTTTGAAGATTCTTTCAGTCAGGTCGCCGATGGCGGAATCCGAAATCGTTTCGCTACGTAACCCTCCGGCCAATTTCTCGATCAATCGCACTCTTTCTTCGTCGATCTTTCGCAATTCGCGTCGCATCGAATTATACGCAGTCAGAAAAGACAACTCCTGATCCTCGTCCAACTCGAGCAACTCCAGCATTTTCAGAAGCCGGAACTGTTCGACATATTTGCGCTGTCGCATCATCTGGCCGCGTTCACCCGGTCGTCCTCGCGGGTGATCGGGCGGACCCATCATTCCGTCCGCCTGGGCGAACATGTATGGTGGGTCTGGTGTCATCTGTGTCTGCGTTTGTTCTTCGGAACGATCATCGATCCGTCCCTGCTGGGCGAGGGCGGAACTTCCGGCCAGGGCGACC
>DAOVOW010000370.1 GCA_030629485.1 bacterium | reverse complement strand
TAATACCCAGGAGAAGCGGCTTGGAAGTGGCCGGCTCGCCCCCTTCGGCAATCACTCGGGCGTTTTCCTCCACGTGCTTGATCTTGTCGACCTTCTCACCCTCGAGGAAGTTGGTGTCTCCGACGTATTCGATCTGCACCTTCTGCATCATCTGTCGGACAATCGTCTCGATATGTTTATCGTTTATCTTCACACCCTGCAGGCGGTAAACTTCCTGGATCTCATTAACCAGATAGGCCTGCGCTTCGTAAACACCGAGGATGGCAAGAATATCGTGTGGGTCGATTGCGCCCTCGCACAGTCGGTCGCCCGCTTCGACGCGGTCGCCGTCATGGACCATCAGGTGTTTACCATGCGGGACGAGATAGTCACGGGTCTCATCCTGCTCACCCACGACTATGATCTGCTGCTGTCCACGAACGACCTTGCCGAATTCGACGACACCCTCGATCTCCGAAATCACCGCCGGGTCGTGCGGCCGCCGCGCTTCGAATAGCTCGGCCACCCGCGGCAAACCACCGGTAATGTCGCGAGACTTGGCAATAACACGCGGCATTTTGACTATCATATCGCCGGCCTTGATCGACTGATCATCGGTAACCTGGAGTTGGGCGTCGGTCGGGATGCGGTAGCTGGCCAGGGTTTTACCTTTGGGGCTTTCAATCAGTACCGTTGGGAACAGGTTTTTCTCTTTAGTGTCGATGATAATCAACTGAATCAAACCGGTCTGTTCGTCATGGGCCTCACGCACCGAGACGTCCTTGATGATATCCTTGAATTTGACCTTACCGGCTCGCTCAGATATAATAACGCCTGAGTACGGGTCGGCCTCGAAGATGATGTCACCCTTGTTAAGGTCAGCACCGTCCCCCAACAACAGGTGAGCGCCATACGGAATTTTCAACCGAGTCCGGACGCGGCCGCGATCATCGATAATATGCGCCTCACCGACGCCGTCGCGACTGACCACCATAGTGGTCCCATCCTCACGGTTAACCATCTTGACGTCTTTGAGCATCAAGCTGCCGGTGTGCTTGGCCTCGACCTGCGACTGCTCAGCAATGCGCGCAGCGGTACCACCGATATGGAAGGTCCGCAACGTAAGCTGGGTGCCGGGCTCACCGATGGACTGAGCCGCAATCACACCGACCGCCTCACCGATTTCGACCAACTTCATGGTGGCCAGGTTACGACCGTAGCAAGCCTCGCAAACTCCACGTCTGGACTCACAGGTCAACACCGAACGAATACGAACCATATCGATGCCGGCTTCCTCAATAGTCGCTACGTGCTCCTCGGTGACTTCCTGTCCGGCTTCAAGAATCAACTCATCGCTAATCGGATCATAAACATCGTCCAGAGTGACTCGCCCCAGAATACGGTCGCCGAGAGAGACGATCACTTCCTCTCCTTCCTTCAAGGCCGAGACCTCCAGCCCCAGGATAGTGCCGCAGTCGAGTTCGCGGATGATGACATCCTGGGCGACATCGACCAACCGGCGAGTCAGATAGCCGGCATCGGCGGTCTTGAGAGCGGTGTCGGCCAGTCCTTTGCGGGCGCCGTGGGTAGAGATAAAGTACTCCTGCACCGAAAGGCCCTCGCGGAAGTTGGCCACGATCGGGTTTTCGATGATCTCGCCGACGCCGCCGGTGATTTTCTTCTGAGGCTTGGCCATCAGACCGCGCATACCGGCTAACTGGCGAATCTGTTCTTTCGAACCGCGAGCACCCGAGTCGGCCATCATGAAGACCGGGTTGAACCCACCCCTCTGGACGGCCAGATTGTCGAACATGGCATCGGAGATATCACTGGTTACCCGAGTCCAGGTGTCGATCACCTGATTGTAACGCTCTCCGTTGGTGATTACACCGCGTTCATATTTCTTCTGAATCTTGGCTATTTCATTGTTCGCCGCAGCGATCATCTTTCCCTTCGACTCCGGTACGATCAGGTCATCAATTGACACCGTTACACCGGCCATGGTAGCGTATTCGAATCCGACTTCCTTTAGTCGGTCGAGGAAGTTCACTGTCGTGTCCTGACCGAGCTTCCAGTAGCACCAGTGGACGATGTCGGCCAGGTGCCTCCTGTCGGCGACATCATTGAAAAACGGCACTCCGTCCGGCAGCGTGTTGTTGAAGATCAGACGGCCGGGAGTGGTGTTAAGCATCTGCCCGTTTCGACGCACGTTGATAGAGGCGTGCAGGTCGACATGACCGGCTTCGTACGCCGAGAGTGCTTCATCAACGGAGTAAAAGCCCATGCCCTCACCCGTGGCGCTGTCCTTGATCTTGGTCAAATAGTAACACCCAAGCACCATATCCTGTGACGGCACCGCAATCGGTCGACCGGACGAAGGCAACAATATGTTGTTCGAGGCCAGCATCAGAAGCCGCGCTTCCAGTTGGGCTTCGAACGACAGCGGCACGTGCACCGCCATCTGGTCACCGTCGAAGTCGGCGTTAAAAGCGGCACAAACCAGCGGGTGCAGTCGGATCGCCTTGCCCTCTACCAGTACCGGAAAGAAAGCCTGGATGCCAAGACGATGGAGCGTCGGGGCACGGTTAAGCATCACCGGGTGATCCGCGATGATCTCCTCGAGAATATCCCAGACCTCGGGTCGCTCATGTTCAACCAGTTTCTTGGCCGATTTGACCGTTTGTACGTAGCCCTTCTCTTCAAGCTTCATGATGATGAACGGCTTGAACAGTTCCAGCGCCATATTCTTGGGCAGACCGCACTGATAGAGCTTCAACTCGGGACCGACTACAATGACGGAACGGCCGGAATAGTCGACTCGTTTACCCAGGAGGTTTTGGCGGAAGCGGCCCTGCTTTCCCTTCAGCAAATCGGAGAGCGACTTGAGGGGCCGTTTGGAATCACCACGCACGGAATAGGTGCGACGACCATTATCAAACAGCGCGTCGACCGCCTCCTGAAGCATCCGTTTCTCGTTGCGCAGAATGACTTCCGGCGCCTGGATATCGAGCAGCTTCTTCAGACGATTGTTGCGGTTGATTACTCGCCGGTAGAGATCGTTGAGATCGGAGGTAGCAAAGCGCCCCCCCTCAAGCGGCACCAGCGGACGCAGATCCGGCGGCAGTACCGGGATGGTGTCCAGAACCATCCAGTGGGGCTGATTATTGGACTGACG
>DAOVOW010000274.1 GCA_030629485.1 bacterium | reverse complement strand
TATGTCCACATGCGCCGCCAATAGACCTGACTTGATCGTGCAGCCTGACCGAGCGGCAAATGTGAACATTTGCCGGGAACGGAACTCACTTCGCGTAGCGGGCGGCCTTGCGTCGCCCCGATGAACGCCACTTGTGTGGCTGGCGGAGACAAGCCCCGCCAATACGCGAGCGAAACGGCACTCATGCCGAACCGTTTAGTGTCGCGACTCCGATTCTGTTTCCAAATGCGGTTCTTTATCAATAGCTCTATCCTTATCAAATCCATACAACTCTGGATGACGATATAGACCTTGTTCGAAGGATGGCTTCTCAAACTCAACAGGTATTCGGTGAGCTTCTGCGTAGGCATCGTGCCTAATTCCGGTCACCTGCCACGAGACCTTCATGCCAGTTTCACCCCCTGAAATCTCAAAGCTGTTGCCCGATATCTCGCGCGAGATAAACAAGTTTGGTCCCGGTGATCCAATCGGAGTCAGTTGATAGCGAAATTCCATATTGAGTGCTTCGAAGTAATCTGGCAGTTCAACCGTAACTCTACCGTTGTCCTCAAGGGTAACGTTGCCGTTGTAGACATTCATCATGTCGGGTGATTCGACAAAGCTGTGCTGTAGGTACTTGCCGCCCGGATCAAGTGGGTGATCAATCAGAAATGAACCAGCATCCTTTGTGAGGGTTCCATTTATATCCACATCACCATTGAATTTTCCGGCTAAGCTCTTGTATGCACCCCCTGTGGCGTATCCATAGATTCCTATTGCCACGTTGCTGTTATAGGCGACTCCTTTTACTCCACGGGTTTCGCCGCTTGTGCCATTGGCAATCGCACGTCCTATCACGCCAAACAATTCACCGCCTGAGCCATTGTTCTCTACACTCGAATAAATCCCTTCCATGGCCCCTCCACCTAGATTCTCTATGTCTAAATCGATCCCGGTGCGGAGCGAGTTAGTATTGTAGTGGCGTTCGATATTAACAAGTCTGTCCTCATTGCCGGTCCAATGATTACCAATGACCACCGTGTTGTTGCTTACCATCATAGTACTATCACCAAATCCAACAATGGAAGTCACGAATTGTGTTGCACCAGTCCTGTGAAGATACTGTGGATGATCATCATCATCTAATCCATCCAACGATCCGTGATCCGAGGGGCCACTGCCAGTTACATCGTCTTGTGCAGTCCAGGCACTTCCACTCCACTTCATGACTTGATTCGTTGTAGCTCCGTTCTGACCAATATCTGATAACTGGATCGCGCCATCGGCAATCTTGGCGCTGGTTACCGCGTTGTCCATAACCGACCGTGCGTTCAGACTGTACGCCGATGACGCCATTTCGATGCGCGGTAATTCTGCGCTGCCATTGACCGTGACGGCCAGCCAATATGGTTGATCAAAGGCGACACTAGCGAAACTAGTTATTGAACCCAGAATGACATCAAAACGGCCATCGTACACATTCACTACGTTCACGTCATTATGATTCTCATCCCAAATAGCCGTCCCGCCAGTTTCCGCCTCATACAAGTAAAAATGGAGATTGTAATCGCCATTATCGACGACCCCTCCATCTGCGTCAGCGAGAATCCCCTGATAACTGATAGTATTCGGCACATCACCCTGAGCGCCCGAAGCCATTAGAATCACACCAAGGACACCAAGTAGCAGTAACTGTCTCATCTCTATTCCTCCAATGCTGACTTATACATTTGAATACTCAAGTTCTCTTTTTACGGCTCACCTCAATAGGACAAGTTTCTTCCCTTGCACAAAGTCCCCTGCTACGATTCGATAGAAGTACACACCACTGGATAAACCGTTTCCATTCAGGGTCACCTCGTATTCTCCAGCAGATAGCTTTTCATCGACGAGTGTGGCGACTGTCTGACCGAGGATATTATATAGCGTTAAGCTGACCTGCGATCGCCTGGGGAGCGCGAAGGTGATAGTAGTTGTCGGATTGAATGGGTTAGGATAGTTTTGCGACAAGCTGAAAGTAGACGGCAGAGTTGAAACCTGCTCAAAATCCTCCAGAACATCCGTCCACAAAACTCCATGAATGTCATGACCAATGCCGGACCTGATCTCATAACTTGCGTTTGATACCACGCCGATACATGGCTGCCCTACCGTTCCATTAATCGCGTAACCCTTACTACAGATGTTACGCCCGCCGTTGCCAAAGACTCCATTTAGAATCTGGTATTCCTGGGCCTGCACCCGAGCGTGAGCAAGTACCAGGGCGATAGCAAATGTCAGAAAACACACATAGCAAATCATCATTCTTGATCGAGTCGTTCTTCTCAATTCAATCATCATTCCTCCTTAACATTGTGCAAGACACGACGCTTTCTTTGCCCGGCGGGCAACCGCTCACAGCATCGCCATGACGGTGTTGCTGGGTTCGCCTTCGCCGGATTTGTTAATCGCCATGATACGGTACTCCCCTCCAAACAAAGGGTTTTCACCTGCGTATCTTCTTAAGATTGAATAGTATATTGCCCACGCGCGCGCAGTTGTCAAGCGAAAAATCGACTTATTTCACTTGTTTTGCCCCTCAGGGAGCTTGCTTTGACGCAAGGGTGCCCACAACTGCCCACAAAAAAAGGGACAGGTCGCCAAGACCTGTCCCTGCAAAGTACGATTGTTTTGTAGGGCAGGTCTGTCTTCAGACCTGCCGCATTAGTCAGGAGCGCAGGGCTCCTGACCTACTTCATCTACGAGCGTTACTTCATCAGGATCATCTTCTTGGTCTGATCGAAATCAGACGTCGTGATCCGGTAGAAGTAAATACCGGAACCAACAGCGCTACCGCTTTCATCAGTACCGTTCCACGTCACTTCATGAGTACCGGCAGTGTACTGACCATCAACAAGAGTGGTCACTTTCTGTCCGAGTACGTTGAAGATCGACAACTTGACCTGACCGGCGTTCGGCAGGTTGAAGCTGATCGTGGTAGACGGGTTAAACGGGTTCGGATAGTTCTGAGACATGCTGTAGCTGTTCGGCAGCAGATCGGCGGCCGAGAGGCTGCCAAGGCTGATGCGCGAACCGCTACCGGCGTACGTCAGATCGGACGACACACGCTCACCGTCGATACGAACACTGAGATGATCGCCGTCCTTCGGATAGCTGTCGTTCTCAGCGTCATAGCCGTACACGGAGGTGAACTTGAGGATACCGTCGTTGTAGACGCCACTGCCGCAAAGCACACCGTCGTGAGTAAAGACTTCAACGGTTGCACCGGAACGCACCGGCTGAGCATCGATCTCGAGATCAGAACCGTAGATCGACATCCAACTGCGTGACGGTGTCACGCCCGAGGAAGCCACCAGTGAACGCTGGTTGTCCATACGCGGTGCGGCGACCGGCGGCATAGAGCCGGGATAGGTCAGCATGGCGTCCCACCTGGTCTTGACCCAGTAGCCGAAGCCGGGGGCCAGGTCGGTCAGAGACTGGTACATCACCTTGCCGGGGATGTAATCACTGGCGCCATCGTCCCAGCCATAGGCAACCAACAGGTTCTCATCGGCCAGCAGCGAAGCCAGAGCATCCTCTACCGGCAGGGTGTCATCGGGCCAGTAGCTGACCAGGTTCCAGCCGGAGTAGATGTCGATATAGTCATTCGGACTCATGATGCCGCCGCAAATATCAAACGTCACCGGACCGTTCAGGCGCAGCCAGTAGCCGTGGTAGAAGTCAACGGTCGTGAGAGTCGAGAACCCCGGCAGGGTCGGGTCATAGGTCAGACCGCCGCGGTCGAAGCTCATAACAACATCGACACACCCGACGAAGTCGGCCAGCGCATCAACGATATCACCGGAGTACGCAACATTCCAGGAGATCAGATGCCAGCCGGCGTCGAGGTCAAACGTTACGCACTCCTCAGCGGTGAAATTACACACCTCGAAGACCGCGCCGTTCTCCGTCCAGATGATCGGAGGATCGGTAGCGACCGGGACGCCGTTGATGCGGATCGAAATCAGGTCGCCTTCAACAGCGCCTTCGTCGATGTCAGCGGTGTAGATGTCGTCGGCGTAGATCAGGATCATGCCGTAGGAACCGTCGGCCTCAACCTGACCCATACCGCACAGGATACCGCTGGGATCATAGGCTGTGATGTAATCTCCCGGCTCAAGCGGCACACCT
>DAOVOW010000128.1 GCA_030629485.1 bacterium | reverse complement strand
GTGGACGCCGGCGCCTCTTTTGAGGAAGCCGGCCGGGTCTGGTTTTTCTCCCGCTCGGGCTGGTGTCTCGTGTCGCGAGTCGGCCTCGGTACATGACGCGTCGACCGTTGTTGACTGCGAGCCGGTGGCGTAGGCTTACGTCCCGCCGATTGTGTTGGACTGGTGGACCGATCTTCCCTATGGTTGCTCACCGGACGTGAGGGCGGGGCGCTCTTGCGAGATGTCGGTCGAACGACGCCAGGGACCGTTGCTTCCGGATCGAAATCGGATCGGCTGTTTGCCGGCATCGCAAACGGTGATGGTTGTGTGTCCGATGCCGGGCGTCCGGCGGGACGGCTTTGGCCGTTGCGGACGGTGGGTCGTTGTTCGCGCTTTTGATAATCGGTTCGGTCACGACCACGTCCCTGCCGGCGATCGTCGGGCCGGCGTCTGTCTCGTTCCCGATCGTGTGGTCGTCCCACCGTCGAGCGTTGGTCACGACTGGGAGAACCGTCCGATTTGCGCATCGTTCTGCCATCGCGTCGCACACTGCGCTGAGGTCTGCCCGAAGGGCGAGTTCCGACGGCAGCCTGTGATCTTATCCTTTGATCGACGAAAGCGGCCCCGACCGCATCACTCCAGACGTTGACCGCCGCCCGTCCCCGTTCCACCAGCCAGTCGGCGGCAATCACCAACCCCAGTCCGGCGTAGGCATACTGAGGAAATCCGGCCACGTCAAAAACCATCACCGCCATCAACAACGAGGCCCCCGGCAGACCGGCGGTTCCGATCGACGCCAGCAAGGTCGCGCCGAGAATTAGCAACATCTGAAGCACCGATACGTCGATGCCGAACGCTTGAGCGACAAACATCGCCACCACCACCGTGTAGATAGCGCTGCCGTCCAGGTTGATCGTCGAACCCAGCGGGATCATGAGCGCTCCCGCCCGGCTGTCGACGCGGCTCTTGTCTACAACACATTCCCAGGTAACGGGCATGGTGGTCATCGATGATCCGGTGCCGAGGGCGGTGCCGAAAGCCGGAAGAAACTTCCCAAAGAACTCAAGGGGTGATCGGCCACAGTAGAACTTCAAAATCAACGGCAGAATTATCACCCCGTGAATCAACAAGGCCCCGAACATTACCAGGAGAAACGCGCCCAGACTCGCCAGGGCGCCCTGGCCGTAAGAATCCGCTTCAGCGACCGCCCGACCCACCACGAAGAACAGACCGACCGGCGCCGCGTAGAGCAGGAGTTGAACCAGCCTGACCATGGTATCACGCACACCTCGGAAAAATTCCACGACCACTCGCTGGCGCGAACCCAGGGCAACCAGTCCCAGGCCGAAAAACATCGAGAAAAGAATCAGCCCAAAGTAGTTCCCACTCAGAATGGCCTCAAGCTGGCTTGAAGGCAGGAACCGACCGGCCAGATCATCAGCCGTAGGCTGGCCGGATGCCAGGATCTCCTGGGGGATGAAACCGGCGCTCTTGTCAATACCTAATCCCGGGCCGACCAGATTGACCAGGACCAGGGCAATACCGGCTGCGACCAGTGTGGTTACGACAAAGTACAGCAGCCCGGCGCCTAAGGCTCCACCGGCGCGTCGCCATTGTCCCAGAGAGGCCACTCCAGCCACCACAGCGGCTATTATCAACGGAAGAATCAACAGCCGAAGGCCGTTTACGAAGAGCCCCCCGATAAAACCAAGCGATACCATCAGGTCGGGTTGAAAATACCCGGCCACTCCTCCCAGTAGCACCCCCATCAGCGTCAACGACGCGACAACCCATCTTGTTTTTTGTGTCATTTCCTCTCACACCGCTGTTCAACCCGTTTCGTTATCGCTCCCGACATAATACTATTAGACTCGAAACCGGGTTATGTTGCAATACGTTCTGGCTGGCCTGACATCATCAGGCGAATCTGAATCAACCTCTCCATGCCGGGATTGTCGAAAGCCCTGTTCAACTACGTTCGCACCAGCCGCACACTCAGGGGCTTTCCATGGGGACCGCGTTTGCCCTTTGGACTCGCAGTCTGCTCGTTACTGTTTTCAGCCGGTGCATATGCAAACAGGATACGGCATGAGGCCTTTTGAGGCAAGCGGTTTTTGGTCAATCCTCACTGTGACCGCTCTCATCGAACAGAAAAAAGAGACGGGTCGCCAGATACCGACCCGCCTCATTATGCGGCTTGTGTCAGGACAAGTTGCTAACGGACACTAACCATCGGTTGTGATCTTGAACTGTGCCACGATCTGCTGCAACCCTTCGGCGTTCTTGTTCAACTGTTCGGCAGCGGCGGCCGACTGCTCGGCGCCTGTGGCTGCCTGCTTGGCTACGGATGAGACATGCTCAGCATTTTTGGATATCTGTTCGGCAGCCGTCGATTGCTCCCCGGACGCAGTGGCTATCTGTTGAATCATATCCGTGACCCGCTGATTCATATTAACAATCTCATTGAGGCTGTTGCCAGCTTTGTCGACTAGCTCCCGTCCCTTGTCGACCTCCTGGACACCAGCCTCCATGGAAGTCACCGCTTCTTCGGTCTGAGACTGAATCCCTTTGATCATTCCCGTGATCTCGCCGGTAGCCTTGCCGGTTCGCTCAGCCAGTTTTCTGACTTCATCAGCCACAACAGCGAAGCCGCGACCCTGCTCACCTGCTCGGGCCGCTTCGATAGCGGCGTTCAGGGCTAACAAGTTAGTTTGATCGGCAATGTCATCGATGACACTGACAATCTCGCCGATTTGGTCGGCCGATTTGGACAGCTCGACTATCGACTCAGCCGACTCACGCACCACTTCGGCGATTTTCTGCATCCCCTGAATGCTATCGCTCATTATCTGTCCACCGGTGGTGGCAGTGTCAGAGGCATTCCTAGAAACGTCAGTAGCCTCGCCGGCGTTCTTGGAGGACTCTACGATCGTGGCTGTCATCTCTTCGATAGCTGTTAAGACCTGACCGACCTGCTGAGTCTGATCCTGCGCACCCTTCGACGCTTCCTCAGAGGAAGACGAGATTTCGTTTGCTGCCGACACCAGTTGTTCGGCATTATCACCGAGCTGACGAATCATACCGCGGAGGTTGGTGATCATGGTCTTGAAGGAATCGCCCAGAATGTCTTTTTCAGACTTGGGCTCCACGGTAATGGTCAGATTGTTAGCTGCAATCTGCTCTGCTGCCCCGGCCAGTTCCTTTATGTACTCAATGAGCTTGCGGAATGCTTCTGCGAGTACTCCGATTTCATCCCGGGAAGTAATCTCCACCGACTTACTAACATCACCGACAGCCATTCCTTCAGCAACATCAACCAAGCGAGTAATCGGTCTTGTAATCTTTGTTACATAAATGAAAACAAACACGGTTGCCAGAATACAGATTATACCACCAGCCACAGTGCTATACTTGATTATTTCCGAACGAGGTTTCGCCAGAAACTCATCTTCAAATGCACCTGCCACTATTATCCAGTTCCACTCTTCAAGGTATCTAAATGCAGCCAGCTTATACGTCTTAGTCTTAGGTGAAAGATACCTCAAGGTCCCATTTTTCCTTTCCAAGATTTCCCTTATATGTGGTTTGTTTCCCCAATTCTCGCCCTCGGCCTTCTTATGGATTAACAAATTCCCTTCGGGGTCAACCACGAAAATAAACCCTGTTTGCCCTACTGTTATCTCCTCGTTACATATTCTTCTTATCACGGCCCATTCCATATCCGGATTCGCCTCCGCAAAAGTATAGAACTCATCTACCATAGATTTCAGATCTTCAATCGCACTTTCTCTTAACGGAGTTATCATACCTCGAATAGATAGGAAGGCTGTTCCCACTACTGCAGTTAGTATTAGAGAGAGAAACACCAAAAGCAGTTTACTTCTCAAACTCATTCCTTTCTTAAACATCTTCTTATCTCCTTGTTTCGTATCCTGATCAGCCCCCCATGATTAGGTCCCTTTGGTTTTGTCAATACTGCTGTTTTCATATTCAGCCGGTGTTTGACGGTTAATTGATCGGTGCGGTCTTTCTGTATTATAGTCATTTCTTTATAGGGAGTCCGACCACGGAGCGGTAGAAGCCAGTTCCTCCATGGCCGGACTTTCGAGGGTCACTGTTCATCACGAATCTTGCTGTCTAATTTGATACAACGAGCCCGGCTTCTTTCCAGGCCATAAAGCCGCCTTTAATAGGACGGACATCTTTGTATCCCATTTCCTGCAGTTGTTGTGCAACAAGGGCTGATCTCTTACCTTTTTTGCAGATAACAAGTAGCGGTTTATTGGCATCATGAACTTTTTTCTTAATATTGAACACGACCTTGCCGTGTTCCATTACCAAAGCCCCACCAATTGCACCCTGAGATTCTATTTCTTGTGCACTCCTGATATCAAGAAGGACAGCATCTTTTGCACCCATCATTTGCTTTGCATCAGAAGGACTTACTGATTTTACTGCCTTATTGGCTTCAGCCACAAAATCGTCTGCTGATTTGCCGGTTGGCATTTCACCTTCAGGTACTACTGGGCCTTCGGCTATTTGAGAATTCCCTGATTCTTTTACCGGCAACTCTTTTCTTTTCCATCCCAGTATTCCACCGTCAAGCCACCTAACATCTTCATACCCCATCTGCTTCAATTGATAAGCAATCAATGCTGATCTCTTACCCTTCTTACAGTAGACAATGATAGGAGCGTCCTTGTTGGGAACTATCTTAGTAATGTTGAATATTACCGTACCATGGGGCAGGACTGTTCTACCTGGTATCCATCCATGCTCTTCGAACTCTGCAAAGGAACGAATATCTAGCAGAACGACATTATTAGTGCCATCCAGAAGCTCTTTTGTCTCTTCCGGTGAAATGCCCTGAACATGTGCCCTGGCCTCATTAACGAAGTCTTCTCCTGTTTTACCTTTTGGTACCTCAATGGCAAACACAGAGGCTGTGAGTGCAAGAACGAGACTCACACTCAAGACCAGACATAGACTTCTTTTCGTTAAGATTGTAGTTAGTTTGTTCATGATTCTCTCCTTCAAACCTGTTTCATAACCTCTAGATCGCAAAGCGATTTTTCCTGTGTGCGACAATCCTTGATCTACCTGATCAGCCGGTGCGTAACTTGTTTCTTTCGTTTCTTACCCGTTTAGATCAGGATTCTTTGTACGCCCCATCTAAAACGCTACCTGGAAGTTAGCCCAGAACTCATTGTTGTCGATTGACGTGTCCTCCTCACCGTTTATTTGATAGTTGAACTGTATCTTGGTATACTTCTTGTCAATGTAGAGGTTGGTGCCGATCGTGATGCGATCGACCTTGTTGTTGCCGACATCCAGGTCGGTATCCAGTTGCTCGTATCTGGCCACCAGTTGAACCTCTGGCAAGAACCGCGCATTGGTCACAAACGAATGTCCAGCCCAGATGTGCCATCCGGCCCTTTTCGTGTTGCCCACCTCGGAGTAGATGTATTCACCTTCGACAATTTCATTTTTCCAGTTCCACGTAACCGAACCGCCGTGTGTATTCAGGTCTTGTTTGGCGGAGGCGGTATCATTGGTGACTGAAGAGATATGCTCAACGTTCTTGGATATCTGTTCGGCCGCGAGAGACTGTTCTCCGGTAGCTGTCGCCATCTGCTGGATCATATCCATCACCCGCTGGAACATGTTGACGATCTCGTTGAGACTATTGCCTCGGGGTCATCGCTCTCGCTGATCGTTGGTCACAGCGGGGAATCACGCCCGATTGATCATTTTCATCGGAGATTGATCGTTCGATTTTAGCTCGTCACCTGACGAATATGGAAATCTGTTCAATAATTGATCAAGGCATCTTCAATCGGAAGCGACCAGAGGCATAACGACCGACGATCTTACCGATTGCTCCGGAATTGTTGATCCATTATAATAGCCTCGTATGAAAGACCTCTGCCTGACCCTGGTGATAGTCCTGTGCGGTAGCCTGTTTGCCCAGACCACGCCGCTGTCAAGTTGATTGCTGGAATTCATCTGAGCTGGCCGGCAGTGGCTATCCGCTCCTCCCGGAGAGAAACGAGAACTCCGGAGAAGCAGAAAGAAGCCATAGCAAAACGTCTAAGGGAACTGAAACAGGCTTTTGAAGATGCCCGCGCCTATCTCCGGGCAAAGCAGGCCGACCCTGACATAGGTATTGACCAGCGTTGGGAAGCAATGCTTCCC
>DAOVOW010000148.1 GCA_030629485.1 bacterium | reverse complement strand
TGAAGCAGTTCGAGGGCGATCGGAAACGTCGCGATCGCGGGACGCTCTGGGGCAGGGCATCAAGCTCCGTAGTGAAACTAATGGAAACCGGAGCATTCTACTCCATGTTTGCGGTAGGGCCGTACACGATGGCCGAGTGGAAGGTTGTGTGGCCATGGATTTCGAAGGGCATGAGGGTTGCCGTATCGGGCCCACTTAGTTCTCAGGTAACCATTCCGGAACACAACGCGTCGTTCTGCTCGTTTCAGGCAAAGGACGAGGCATATTTCTTATGCGCTTTGCTATCATGCGCCGCAGTTGACTTAGCGATTCGATCTTTTTACTCAGGAGGAGGGGGCGGTATCGCTTCGCCAGAAGTCGTTAAGTCGATCAATCTCCCTCCCTATGATCCAAAGAGCACGGTCCACAACACTCTTGCGACCCTTTCCGGGGCTTGTGCCTCAGCGTGTCAAGACAGTACAAAGGAAAGCGAAATCTGCGGCCTAGAGACTAAGATCGATGAAGTGGCGGCGGGAATCTGGGGCATCTCGGACGCCGAGCTGAAAGCAATCCAGAAGGCGCTGGGCGACATGTAGGCCAACCCTGTGTCCCACATACAACAAACCCTTCAACTTAATCGCTGAAGGGGGCGCAGGAGACATAAAGCTGGGAGACAGGGATTCGAACCCCGATTCCGCGGTCCAGAGCCGCGTGCCCTACCCTTGGACTATCTCCCAGTTCTATTCAGTTATCGGCAGCTTTCAGGCTTTCCAAACGACCGCCCGGTAGCATCGGCGCGAATATACTCCTTCCGTCCAGTTTGTCAATATGTAAGCCGGCCTATTTTGGGCGCGAGAAACTACGCACTATCAGCGCCTGCCCTTCGATTCCGACCGAGGCTCGCCGCTTGGTTATTCGATTTCTCAAGCCATGAGAATGACCTCGTACGATGCGCAATCGGTCAGCCGCGAACTCCGTACCGCGACTAGTGAGTCTGACCGTGGCCGACATCGGAATGACGGAAAGTCTGTCGCCGACGCAATCACTGAACGACCGGCGACTATCATGGACCCACAAAATCTCATAATTCGTGCCGACAATTCTGATCTTCGGTTTCGTTGAGACCCCGGACATCTTGTCAAACAGACCAAGCAGCATAATATTGCCCAGAAAGTGGTCCACCTCACCGACACCGGGTGAGACTATATCCACCACCCGCACCTTCTCCGACACACAGTACTCCAGCGCCAACTGCAGGTCGGTTTTGTTCTTGTCTCCTGGGTAGAGCAGGAGTTGCGACTGCTCACGGAATTGCGAGGGGATCGATGAGACTGAATCGAGGTCTCCGATTATCACATCCGGTGTCATACCGGCAGCAACGAAGAACCGGCAACCGCCGTTAACCGCCACCAATCGCGCCTTACGACATAGCCCCCGGTAGAAAGCGAGGTGCGCCCGGCGGCAAGCTCCCGGCAGGAAGATCACGAAGCGTTTCATGGCGTCACAGTCTCAGGGCGGTCGAGGCCGCTCCCAGCAAAGCCGTATTGTCGTCGAGAATCACTCCCACTGGAATCTCGGAGAGCAACGACACCATCTTGCCCTTCTTGACAAACCGCTGCATAAACCGTCCCTGGTCCAGGATCGTTATAATCTGTCGGGCAATAAGCCCCGCCATATAGACGCCGCCGATAGTCATCCCATTGAGGGCGAGATTGCCGGCCTCGGCGGCGTAGCAGTCAACCAGCATATCAACTGTCTTCACCGCGATCTCATCGGCGCCGGAGAGTGCTTCCTCGATTATCGCCGCCGGTTTGTCACCCGCTTTCTTGAACCAGTCGCTGACCACGGCCCGTTCATGTTCAATCAGGAACCGGTAGACCGTCTCCACACCGGGCAGGCTGACCACATCCTCCACCTCGACATACCCCTGCAGAGCGTAGATATACTCCCACAGTCCGATCTCCAACTGGTTGCCGGGTGCGAAGTCGACATGACCACCCTCAGAGGCATGTGGAGTGTACTTGTGACCGTCGTAGGATACCAACGCCTCACCAAGACCGGTGCCCGCCGCTACCAGACCGATATTCCCCCGTCGTTTTCTCTTGCCTTCATTAATGGTGTAGAAGCTGTCGTCCTTCAAGAGGAACAGCCCGTGGGCGGTTGCCTCCAGATCATTGATCAACCGCACTTGCTTGAAGTTGAATTCCTGAGCAATGTCCTCCGCATCGAGCCGCCAGGGGATATTGGTGGCGGTCACGGCGTTATTGATGACCGGCCCGGCCACGCCGAAACAAGCGGCTGTATCGGCTGCTTCCACCCGCTTGAGATATAGTTTCAGAATCGAACGAAAATCAGAGAAATCCCGGTTGACGAACGTCATCTGGTCATACAGTTGGAGTTCACCGTTGCGTTGTTTCACTCTGGCCAGGTTGACCAGCGTCGCTGTGATATGTCCTGCAATCATGGTGTGCTATATATACGTGTCAACTCATCCGATAGTAGCATAGTTTGTGGCTACGGATACCACAAGAGATATTACGATACACTTGGAAGCGTTTGCCGCTGTGCCTTTCCTCACATCCTATGCACCTTTTCAACCAGTGCCACGCGGTCCTCGGCCGAGAAAAAAGCGGTGCCCATCACCAGTATGTCCGCGCCCGCCTTAACCACGGACGCTGCGTTGGTGCTGTCGACGCCGCCGTCGACCAAGATCTGCGTCTTGAGACCGTGTGCATCAATATGCTCGCGCGCCGCCCTTAGTGTGTCCAGAGCGGACGGGATGAAACTCTGCCCACCGAAGCCGGGAAAGACCGACATCACCAGCAAATACTCAAAATCCTCCAGATAATCAAGCACCGTGTCAACCGGTGTATTCGGATTGAGTGAGATACCTGCCTGCAACCCGAGGGCGTGGATCTGGCCTGCGAACGGAACCGGGTCGGAGTGGACCTCGATATGAAAAGTGATAGCGTCGCCGCCTGCTTTGGCAAACGGTTCGAAGTATTTCTCCGGCTCGGACAACATCAGATGAACGTCGAGGAACAGGTCGGTATGGCGACCTATTGTCTTGACGATACCGGGACCGAAAGAAATGTTCGGTACGAAATGCCCGTCCATGATGTCGAGATGGAGCATGTCGACACCGGCGCGCTCGGTTGATTTGATCTCTTCACCGAGCCGCGCGAAGTCGGCAGCCAATACAGATGGCGCCAATTTTGCCATGGCGCCAAGGTCGCGAATTGGGTTTAACTTGGCAATGAAAAACCGCAGGGCCGGCATCACAAGCTCAGGAGTATCGACGGAGATGCGCGGTTCATCCTTCGACTCCGCTCAGGATGACGTCCATAGTTGCGGCGGGTCTTGCGAATCCGCGTGAGCGGCTTTGTGTGACCTGCCGCTCTTGTCAGGCACGTGATTATGTGTCAGGTCACAATCCCGTTGACACGGGATCAAGACCAGACACAACGATCCGCGAGGTTTATCAGCAAGCCCGAACGTCCGGGCCACACTTGTAACAAGCTAAAATAGGTCAGGACGCCTGATCCTGATTGTCCAGCACAATCCGCGCGTTGCGTCTCAGACCGTCGAGTTTGGGGCGAGTAAGAGCAGTGCCGGCGGTGAGAGCAAGGAACTCCTTCCTGGATGCCAGGTCGAGCAGGGCTGAGCAATCAAGAGATTCACCCACACCCTTGCCGGGCAAAAGATCGCGGTGCACTGTGAGTGTAGCGCGCTCATGATTCAACGGACAAACCTCCTGGCATATATCGCACCCAAAAAGACTCTCGCCGATTTTCGCGGCCAGTTCGACTGGGATGTCCGAACGATGCTCGATAGTCAGGTACGAGATGCAGCGGCGGGCATCGATCACACCATCATCGACAATCGCACCGGTCGGGCAGGCATCGATACACAGGCGACATTTTCCGCAACGACCGTGGTCTTTCGGGTCGGCCTGATCGAATTCCAGCGGCAACGATGTCACAATCTCAGCCAGGAATATCCACGAGCCGAAAGAACGGTTAATCAACATGCCGTTTTTTCCGATGAACCCCAACCCGGCCCGCTCGGCATAGGCGCGCTCCAGGAACGGTCCGTAGTCGACCCACCATTTGAAGTGGCGAGTTGCGTCCGGCAGCACGACAGCGTCACGGTTTATCGTCGTCTCGATCCTTCGCAGCAAAGCCTTGATCATTCGGCCGATGACCTTATGGTAGTCCCGCCCCCGGGCATAATGCGACACGCGACCGTGGCCGACCGGCATCGTTTCCGCGTTTGGCGAGTAGTAATTCAGCCCCAACATGATGACCGAGCGCACTCCCTCCATCAGACTCGACGGATCGCTGCGGCGCTCTTGCGACGCTGCCATCCAGGCCATATCGGCGTGGTAACCCTGCTGCAGCCAGTGCCGGTACCGCTCAGCCGCCGCCGGGATGATCTCCGGCGAGGTGACACCACAAAGATCGAAGCCGGTGTCATAGGCCAGCCGTTTGATTTCCGCTGAGGCGATCTCAATCTTTCGCATAAGCAGTTAATGATAGAAGCAGCCCAGCCTTTAGTCAAACTAATAGTCGGCGGGGTCGGAGTGAGGTTTGCCCCGGGTGAAATCGCTCCGGTGACGACCCCACTGGCCGCTTGCTTTTTGCCACGAGTACTCTTTTCTTACGGCCTATGTTCAAACCGGTGGACCATCCAGCCGACCAAACGGTCCTGCAACTTGCCTCGGGCGGCTACTGGCCGGCCCGGGCCGCCGTCTGCCTGGCCGAGACTAAATACTCGCGGGTGGTGGAGATATGTAACTCTCACCTGCCGAAGGACCCGGACCTGGTGTCGGGACGTTTGATTTTGGCCCGTGCCCTCTACCTCGCCGGACAGGTCGAATCGGCCGGGCGGCAGTTTCTGCAAGTGCTCGCGCGCGACCCGGACAATCTGGTGGCCCTGAAGTATCTTGGCGATATCGCCTATGATGAAGGGGATGAGGCCGGTGCTATGGCTCTCTATGGGAGAATCCTGGAGGTCGATCCTCATTGTCGCGGCCTCTGCAGCCCCTTGACAAAAGCCAGGAAAGAAACCACACGCACTATCACTTTCAAAGGCACGGCTGAACGGGCGAAACCCGGGAAACGATCGTCCAAGCTGCGTCGAATTCCGTTTATTACTGAAACCATCGGTGATTTGTACCTGGCCCAGGGATATCCCCGACTGGCGGCCGAAGTGTTCCGGACCTTAGGTGAACGGAGCCAAAATCCGCGCCTGGCTGAAAAACTGACCAAAGCTGAACAGAGCATCACAGATAAGGACAAATAGCATGTCACAGAAGCGCATCGCAGCCCTAAGAAAACAATTCCAGAAAGAAAACCTTGACGGCATGGTGATAGCCCGAGGGGATCGAATCTTTTATCTATGTGGGTACACCGGCTCTAACGGGCTGCTGGTCGTCACGAACAAGACGGCCCTGTTCCTTACTGATTTCCGATATACCGACCAGGCCAAAAAAGAAGTGCGTGGCGCTCGCGTGCATGTCATGACCAAGGGCGACCTGGTGGCCTGTCTGGCCGAGTTCCCGCAGTTGAACAAGAAGAATCTCAGACTGGGTTTTAGCTCCGAATACTTCTCTCTGGTCGAACGTGAGAAACTCCAGGACGCGTTGCCGAATGTTCTACCTGTTCCCGCCGACATGGTTGTGACCGAGCTGGGTTGGGTCAAGGACGCTCAGGAGATCAAGCATATCGCTCGGGCCGCCGAGATCGGCGACATCGCCTTTGAACGGATACTCAATCTGTTGCGGCCGGGCGTGCGGGAACGTGAAGT
>DAOVOW010000205.1 GCA_030629485.1 bacterium | reverse complement strand
AGGGAGCAGCCGGGATACCATAGGCACACAGGATATCAATTGCTTCATCACTGACAATAGCCTCTCGGCCGTCGGCCAGAGCCTGGTTGACGATTTTCTCCACCTTCGCCGTACTAACCTTAAAAGTACGAACCTTCCCGCGCGGGCGTTGGATTCGCTCACGGTACTTGGTCATCGTCGCCAGGGTCTTGGCCGCCGCTTCCGGAAAGATGTAACATGGGATGCCGTGAGCACGCAAATAGTCCATCCCGACCGAATCCAGCCCCACTCCCATGAAGCAGGCCAGCACGGTTTTTTTCGTTCCTTTAAGCCCTTCGCAAACACAACGGGCGACCTCAACCTGATCGATAGTTATCGGCGGGACGAATATCGGCACGATTGAATCGAACTGTCGATCATTCTTGACCGCATCGAGCGTAATCTGAAACTCTCGACCGCCGGCGCCCGCCACCATGTCCATCGGATTGGCAAACGATGCATCGGCAGAGATGTGCTTCTTCAGCGTTTTCACCGTAGCTGCGGAAAGCGGCGGCATCTCCATGCCGTTTCGAATCAGCGCATCGGTAGCCAGAATCCCTGGGCCACCGGCATTGGTCACCACCGCCACACGGTTACCTTTGGGCAGCGGTTGTCGCGAAAGCGCCTGGGCCACGTCAAACAGTTCCTCGACCGTATCGACCCTCATCACGCCGGTCTGTTCGAAAAGGGCATCTACCCCGACATCAAGGCCGGCCAAAGCACCGGTGTGCGATGAGGCCGCCTTGGCTCCCAGCGAGGTGCGACCCGATTTAACCGCTACGATCGGTTTGTGCCGACTGACCTCACGCGCGATTTCTGTGAAGTTGCGAGGGTTACCGAAATTCTCCAGGTACATTAGGATTAAATCGGTGTCGGGATCGTCCTTGAAATACTCGAGCATATCATTGGACGAGATATCCGCTTTATTGCCGATTGATGCCACCGTCGAAAAACCAAGGTCAAGATCACGTGCGATATTCATGATGGCCTCACCCATAGCCCCGGACTGGGTTATAAAACCGATGCGACCGGCCTTGGGGTAGGTTTTGCCGAAAGTGGCGTTGAGCGAGACATCCGGATGAGTGTTAACGATTCCGAAACAGTTGGGACCGATCATGCGCATACCGTATTCACGGACCACCCGAAGAACCTCCAACTCGCGCTGCTTGCCCTCGGCGCCTACTTCCGAAAAGCCGGCCGTGATCACAACCACTCCCTTGACCCCCTTTTCACCACATTGAGCCACAACCTGCTTCACGTTGTTCTTGGGCACGATGATTATGGCAAGGTCCACCGCATCGGGAACATCGAGGACGGTCGAATACGCCTTGATCGAAAGAATAACGCTCGCTTTCGGATTGACCGGAAAAACCTTGCCGTTAAACTCGGCCAGTAACATGTTGCGCACCGTTTCACGACCGATGGAACCCTTGCGCGTTGATGCACCGATTACAGCCACCGAGCGTGGCCTGAAAATGGCGTCCAGTTGTTGTCTCATATTCCCTGTGATCCCTTAGTATGTTCGCAGTTTGTGTCCGTCGGCAGGCCGACGAGACGATAATTCGGTTCCGTTCTTATCGACCCATAACAGGCTGAATGAACCAGCTTGCGCCAAAAAGTCAAGCGAAACCTCCATCAACCACCACCACGCATTGTGCCCTATATAGGTCTACGAATACTATTGCCGACCCAACTTGCTCGCATACGGTTAGAGGTGAGGCCCAACCGACCGATGGTGGGACCTGTCTCGCGATTAACCGGTACCGACCCCAGCAGTAGAATGACCCACCGAGTCCTGTGACCGGGTGGGTCGAATCTAAGCGCATCCCAGGGCGTCGCGGCGGCCATTGGCCGCCAGCCACATGCAGGAGCGCTACTTCTTCTTTATCTTCTTCTTCTTTTTCAGCGCATCTTCCTTAAGCGTCGCCTGAGCTGCAGCCAATCGTGCGATGGGGACGCGATAGGGCGAACAAGATACATAGTCGAGGCCTACTCGATGGCAAAACTCAATCGAGTCGGGATCTCCGCCGTGCTCGCCGCAGATGCCCACTTTCAGGTCCGGGTTGGCCGCCACGCCTTTGTCCCGTCCCATCTGCACCAACTGTCCAATACCCGCCTGATCTATAGTGATAAACGGATCACTCGGGAGGATACCTGTTTCCACATAATGGCCCAGGAATTTCCCGGCATCGTCACGCGAGAAACCCATAGTCATCTGTGTTAGATCGTTGGTTCCAAAGCTGAAGAAATCCGCCTCACGTGCAATCTCATCGGCTGTCAAGACGGCCCGTGGAATTTCGATCATCGTCCCGATCAGGTAGTCCAATTGCTTGATCTTGCGCTTGGCAATGACCTGGTTGGCGATGCGCTGAGCCACCTCTTTCTGATGTTTGAATTCGTTGACATGACCAACCAGCGGAATCATGATCTCCGGCTGAACTTTCTTCTTGTCTTTGGCCAGGGCACAAGCCGCCTCGATAATGGCGCGTACCTGCATCTCCGTTATCTCCGGATACATGATACCGAGACGGCAACCCCGATGGCCGAGCATGGGATTAACCTCGGTGAGTTCATCGATGCGTTGAATTATCTTCTCCAACGCCTCCAGCTTCTCTTCGTACTCCTCGTCCTTCCGGTCCAACGCCTCGATTTTGGCATGGATCTCTTCCTTACGGGGAAGGAACTCATGCAACGGCGGGTCAAGGGTGCGAATTGTAACCGGCATGCCACCAAGCACATTGAATATCTTCTGGAAATCCTTTTTCTGCATCGGCAACAGCTTTTCCAAAGCCGCCTGACGCTCCTCGACCGAGTCGGCGAGAATCATCTCCTGCACAATCGGTATTCGGTCCTCGGCGAAAAACATGTGCTCGGTCCGGCACAGACCGATACCCTCAGCACCGAACTTAACGGCCTGCATAGCATCGCGCGGTGTGTCGGCGTTGGTGCGCACCTTCAGTCGGCGAACCTCATCGGCCCACCCCATGTACTCGGTAAACTCCCCGGACAACTCCGGCTCAATAGTAGCTACTTCACCGAGGATAACATGACCGGTCGAACCATTGAGCGTGATTACCTCACCCTCTTTGATGATCAGTTTGCCGATCTGGAACTGCTTCTTGGAGGCATTGACACGAATGGCCTCAGCTCCGGCCACACAGCACTTGCCCATGCCGCGCGCTACCACGGCGGCATGCGAAGTCATCCCACCGCGCGCCGTCAGAATACCGACAGCGGCGTTCATGCCCTCGATGTCGTCGGGATTGGTCTCTTCGCGAACAAGAATAGCCGGTTTTTTGCCCTTGAGTTTGACAACATCCTCGGCTGTGAAGTACACCTTTCCCGAAGCCGCCCCCGGCGAAGCGGGAAGGCCGGTAGCGACCACGCCGAACTTGGCTTTGGGATCAAGACTGGGGTGCAACAACTGGTCGAGTTGCTGCGGGTCGATCCTGAGCAGCGCCTCTTCCCTGGTGATCAGCTTTTCCTTGACCATGTCGACTGCGATCTTGATCGCCGCCTGCACGGTGCGCTTACCCGAGCGCGTCTGGAGCATGTAGAGCTTCTTGTTTTCGACAGTAAACTCAAAGTCCTGCACATCGCGATAATGCTTCTCCAGCCGCGTCGTGATGTTCTTCAGTTGCTTGAATACATGGGGCATCTCTCCAGCCAGTTGGCTGATCGGTTGTGGCGTACGAATCCCGGCCACGACATCTTCACCCTGGGCGTTAAGGAGGTACTCACCATAGAACTCCTTTTTGCCGGTAGCTGGATTACGAGTGAAACCGACGCCGGTTCCGGAGTCGTTTCCCATATTGCCGTATACCATAGCCTGCACGTTGACTGCCGTCCCCAGGTTACTTGGCAGGTTCTCTATGCGACGGTACGAAATAGCCCGCGGGCTATTCCAACTACGAAACACGGCGTTGCGCGCCACACGCAGTTGATCGTATGGCTCCTGTGGAAACTCCTCGCCGGTCTTGCGTTTGATTATCTGTTTATACTTCTTGACGATAGCCCTGAGATCATTGACCTGCAGGGAGCTGTCCTGCTTGATCCGTCGCTCCGCCTTGGTCTTGGTGATAACTTTTTCAAAGACCTCTTTGTCGATGCCCAGCACGACATTGCCGAACATGGAGATAAAGCGGCGGTAATTATCCAGAGCGAAACGCATGTTCCCAGCCTTCTCAGCCAACCCTTCAACCGCCTCATCATTCAAACCGAGGTTCAACACAGTGTCCATCATTCCGGGCATGGAAAATTTCGATCCGGAGCGTACCGACACCAGAAGCGGATCGGCAGGGTCTCCGAATTTCTTGCCGAACACCTTCTCGATCATGCGTACGTACTCTTCGAGACTCTCGTCAATCGCCTTCGGCACAACCATCGAGCGCTCGAAGTACAGCTTGCAGACATCGGTAGTAATTGTAAACCCCGGGGGAACTGGAATCCCGGCGTTGGTCATTTCGGCCAAACCGGCACCCTTACCACCGAGTAGATCTCGCATGTCGGCATTTCCTTCAGCCTTGCCGGCCCCAAAGAAATAGTAGTGTTTCCCCTTGGGGACCGCCTTCGCCGACACCGGCGGCGTGTGAACCTTTCGGGGTTTCTTGGCGGCCTTCACCTTCTTGGCGGCCGTCACCTTCTTGGCGGGTTTCTTTTTGGCCGCCGTTTTTTTGGCGGCGGTTGCCTTTTTCTTGGACATAAAGACTCCCTTTTATCCGTTCACATATATACTCATGGCATCATATTAGCCGATAAGAATGGCGCAGGCAACATAAAAAGCGATTGGGAGAGTCTCCACCTTCCCAATCGCTATTGATTCAGTCTTACCCACGGT
>DAOVOW010000019.1 GCA_030629485.1 bacterium | reverse complement strand
GGATTGGTGCTTGCGTATATGGCGTACCATCATTTGAGACGCAAGCGGTTCAAGGCGGCCACCATCAAGTACTCCGACGTGCGGATTATCAAACGGGCGGCGCGAACTTCGCGTCAGCGCTATCGTTTTCTGTTGACCTTCCTTCGCATGATGGCGGTGCTGTTGTTTATCGTCGCCTTCGCCCGACCGCGCAGCGGCACCGAGTACACCGAAGTGACCTCCGAAGGTATCGATATCATGTTGGCCCTTGATGTGTCTTCGTCGATGCAGGCCGAGGACTTCAAACCGCACAATCGCCTCTATGTGGCCAAGGAAGAGATCAAGAAGTTTATCCACCGCCGCGTGAACGACCGTATCGGATTGGTGGTCTTTGCGCGCTATTCGTTCACTCAGTGTCCGTTGACCACCGACTACGGCGTGCTCCTGAATTTCGTCGACCAGGTCAATTTCGGACTGGTCGAGGACGGCACGGCGATCGGCATGGCTATCGCCAATGGCGTGAACCGTCTGCGCGAATCCGAATCCAAGAGTCGCATTATGGTTCTGTTGACCGACGGCGACAACAATGCGGGAGAGATAGATCCGGTCACGGCTGCGTCCCTGGCTGAAGCCATGGACATCAAAATCTACACGATCGGCGCCGGCAAGCCGGGCAATGCCATGTACCCGGTGCATGATCCGTTGTTCGGCAAACGGTATGTCTACCAGCCGACGCGTATCGATGAAGAAACGCTCAAAGAGATCGCGGCCAAGACCGACGGCAAGTACTTCCGCGCTCGCTCCGGGGAGGAGTTGGAAGCGATCTACGGAGAAATCGATGCCATGGAGAAGACGGAAATCAATATCGCCTCGCACATACAGTATCAGGAGTTGTTTCATTTTTTCACTTATGCCGGACTGCTGCTTTTGGTGCTTGAAGTGATTCTGGCCAACACGTATTTCCGGAAGCTGCCTTAGCAGTAGGTGTGAATGAACCATGCGATTTGCTGAACCGACAAACTTCCTGATTCTTCTGGCCGTCTTGCTGCTGGGGGTCCTTGTCTTTCTGGCCTTGTCGCGCAAGAAGAAGTTGATGCAACGGTTTGGGGACCTCCCGCTGATAATGAAAAACGCGCCGTACATTTCTCTGGCCCGTCAGCGGAGTAAGGCGATGTTAATCCTTGCCGGGTTGGTGCTGGTAGCCATCGCCCTGGCCCGATTGCAGTTCGGGACCCATCTCGAACTGTTGAAGCGACAGGGAATCGACATTGTGGTGGCGTTGGATGTCTCCAATTCGATGTTGGTGCGAGACATGAAGCCGAACCGTCTGGCCAAAGCCAAACAGGAAATTCGCGGCGTGATAGATCGACTAAAGGGTGATCGTATCGGGCTGGTGGTGTTTGCCGGCGAAGCGTTTATCCAGTGTCCCCTTACGCTGGATTATTCGACGGCGGGATTCCTGCTCGAGGCGGTAGACAACAGTTCGGTCAGCGTGCAGGGGACGTCATTGATGGCCGCCATCAGTATGGCGTCGCGAGCCTTCACGCAGCAGGAGAAGAAACACAAAGTGCTGCTGCTGTTGACCGACGGTGAGGATCACGAGGGTGGCGCTGAAGAGATGGCCGACCAGGCCAGACAGCAAGGGATCAAGATTTACACCGTTGGGATCGGCGATCCGGCGGGAGAACCGATCCCGATTCTAGATCGTGACGGCCAACAGGTTGGCTTCAAGAAAGATCAGAACGGCGAGGTTATCGTGTCCCGTCTGGATGAGACCACCCTCCAGAAGATATCGCTGGCTACCGGCGGCAAGTACTACCATGCCACAGCCGGTGAGATTGAACTGGATCGCATCTTTGACGATATCTCCAGGATGGAGAAGAAAGAGTTGGAAGGTGCGTTGGTGACCCGGTACGACGACCGTTTTCAATGGCCGCTGATGCTGGCCATATTTCTTATTGTGGGTGAGTTCTTCATTTCGGAACGAAAAAAGCGAACTGCGAGCGAGAGCGATGCGTAAATCAGTTATGATGGTAAGAGGTGTTACCCTGGTGCTGATTCTTGCTGGTTCGGTGGCCAGTGAGGGCCTTTTCGACAAAGTGAAACACGGCAACGAGGCCATGGCCCGCGGTGATTACAGGAAGGCGTTGGAGTACTATCACGATGCTGAGACCGATCTTCCGGAATCTCCGGAACTTGAGTACAATATGGCCGGTGCGCTGCATTATGACGGTGGTTATGAAGAAGCTGTTGACAAATATCAGCGAGCGCTGAACAGCACCGATATCAATACTGAAGCTCAGGCCCACTACAACCTGGGCAACACGCTGTTCAGGATGCAGGACTACGAGAAAGCGATCCAGAGCTATCAGAAGTCGCTGGAGATCAATCCTGATGATATGGATGCGAAGTTCAATCTCGAACTGGCGCGCCGCAGGCTCAAAGAACAGATGCAACAACAAGAAAAGGATCCGCAGCAAAAGCAGGAACAGCAGGAAGACCAGCAACAGCAGGATCAGCAGCAACAGCAACAGGAAGAGCAGGAGAAAGAAGATCAGGAGCAGGAACAGGACCAGCAGCAGCAGCAGGATCAAGAGCAGGATCAGCAAGATCAGGAACAACAGCCTCAGCCACAACCACAGGATAAGGACGAGATGTCCAGGGAAGACGCGGAACGAATCCTGAACGCTTTGCACGATGATGAAAAGGAAATCCAGAAGAAGCTCAAGCGACGTCAGGTTGCAGGAGATTATGTCGGTAAGGATTGGTAACAAGAAGCTGTTTCGGCTATCGACGGTTCTCGTGGTGACCGTGCTGGTGGCTCCGATGGCTCAGGCGGCCGATGACATCACGGTCAATGTCACGCTCGACCGGAACAGTATCGGTCTGGATGAGCGGGCGCTACTTCAGGTGGAGGTATCCGGCAGCTCACAGGATTTACCGGAGCCGCATATTCCCAGTTTGCCGGCTTTTGAAATCTACTCGCAAGGTCGCTCCAGTAACATCAGCATCGTGAATGGCGTAGTGTCATCATCGGTGACCTATCGCTATCTGGTAATCCCGCGCAAACCGGGTGAGTTCCCCATCGACCAGATTGCCGTTGTACACAATAACAAACGCTACAAAGGAAATGTCGTCACGTTGAAGGTCTTCGACCGCGGCAGCAGTGCACTGGATGATCTAAACGAACGCGCGGTAGACACCAAAGGAGAGAGCAAAGATTACTTCCTCGAGGTGGTGGTCGACAACAAGAACCCCTTTGTCAACGAACAGGTCACATTGACTCTGAAGTTCTACATTGCTGTCCAGTATTACGGCAGCCCGGAGTTAACGGAACCGTCCACGACCGGGTTTTGGAATGAGGTGTTGGGTAACAAAGCTCCCTATTATCAGCGCATCAATAATCGTCGCTACAAAGTTATCGAACGCAAGTACGCGCTGTTTCCGACGCAGACAGGTGAACTGACGATCGGGCGGGCGACTATCCGCGCTACCGTGGCGGGGAAGCGACGGCGGTCTCGCGATCCGTTCGGTGCTTTTGGTTTTGACGATTTCTTCGGGCGCGGTGTTGAGGCGCGCGCCTCAAGTCGCTCCTTGCGGGTGAAGGTCAGGCCGATTCCGCAGGAGAATCGACCGTCCCACTTCACCGGGACGATCGGTCGTTTCAATATCAGCGCCAAAGCAGACAAGCAGCAGGTGGAGTTGAACCAACCGATCATGCTGACCATAAGGATTTCAGGCACTGGTAACATCAAGTCGGTGGCTGAGCCTGCGTTGCCTGAGTTGGATGAGTTCCGCATCTATCGGGCCTCCTCGTCCGAAGAAATATCAAAGCAGAACGACAAATTGGGCGGCACTAAACTGTTTGAAGAGGTCTTTATTCCCCGCGTCCCCGGCGATCTTGAGATCCCCGGCCTGAGCTTCAACTATTTCGACCCGGAGCAGGAACGGTTCCGGACGATTTCAACGCAGCCGATCCGAATCAGGGTGACAGCGCCGGAGGGCTACAGCAGTGATTCTCCTGTTCCTTACTCTTCACCGGGGATGACAATCGACAGTCGCGCTCACGATATCAGGCATATCAAGGCAGACCAGGGCAAGATGCAACCAGTCGGCCGGATGCCTTTGCTAACCGTTGGCCTTCTGTTGTTCAATGCCGTGCCGATAATAGCGTTGGTTGCATCGGTTATGATCAGGCGACGGCGAGAGAAGTTGGCGGCCGACACCGGTCTGGCGCGGGCTCGAGGCGCCGCCAGGATTGCGCGCAAACGTATGGCCCAAGCCAGAGCACTGGCCAGGGTGGAGACTCACGGCGAGTTTTATGCAGAAATCTATCGGGCCTTGAAGTCGTACATAGCCGACAAACTCAACACCTCCCCCCACGGCCTGACCACCGACAGTATCAGGCAGATTCTGAACCAACGCTCAACTCCGGAAGGGCTGACCGACGCCGTCACCGGGATCATCACAACGTGCGACTATGCCCGGTTTGCACCGACATCGCTATCCCAATCCGATATCGACCAAACTCTCAAGAACTCGGAGGAAGTCATCATCCGGATGGAGGAGGTCAAGTTTGGCTGAGCGACTTGTGATGTGGTTATCGGTCTTGCTGCTGGCAGCTATTCTCGTTGCTCCGCCGGCGTCAGCCCAGTCCGAAGAGTTTGCCATGGCCAACAGCTTCTATGAGGACAAAGACTTCGGCAGTGCCATCAGACTTTATCATAGTATTCTCGATCGCGACCTGGAATCGGCCACACTTCATTTCAACCTCGCTAATGCCTATTTCAAATCCGGTGATCTGGGTCACGCGGTTCTACACTACTCCAGAGCTCAGCGGCTGGCGCCGGGTGATAACGATATCGCCTTCAATCTGGACTTCGCCAAACAGTTTTCGCGCGTCCAAATGGAGGGCGTACAACTCAATCCGATACGCACATTCTTTGAGACATTGGTTCGGCCTTATCAACTCCACCAACTGGGTTGGATCACCTCGGTCATGCTCTTTATGTTGCTCGGCGCCCTGACCATCCGCATCAGCCTTGGTCGCGGTGCTTCATGGCTGCGCATTGTTACCGCCGTCAGCCTGGTCTTACTGGTGGCAGCCGGCAGTCTGACGACCTTCAAGTATCGATACGATTTCCTGACTCCCCGAGCTGTTATCATATCCGAGGAGAGCCCGGTGTACACCGGCGCTTCGGAGCAGTCCGTGATCGAACTTCAGGGCGCACCCGGACTGGTCGTGGAGATACTGTCTGAATCCGGCGATTATCTCAACGTGTTGTTCGAGAATAAACGGCGCGGCTGGATCAAGGCGGATCTGGTGGCTCGAATCTAATCGTGGGAAACTGGTCCCCCCTGTAACAGGGGATTCATCTGACAGCACTGGCACAACGTCAACACTGAACCACCGGGCTGCTCGCCTCAAGGTGGCGGCGACTCTTTGATTGACACCGTTTGACTCAAGTTCTATCTTACCCGCCGACTTTATCGGAGATGTACGTCTGATGCTTTTGAAGAGTAAACAGTTCTGGGGAACGCTCATAGCCATCGCTCTGCTTGCCTACTGTGTCAAGGATGTCTCTCTTGAGGAGCTTCGTGCCTTGTCACAGCGAGTAAACTTCTTGTACCTGGCCCCTGCCCTCGTCTGCACTTTTCTGTTCATCATCTTCAGAGCCCTTCGGTGGCAGTTGATGGTATCCCAGCACAAGAGGATAAAGCCGTCTCGAGCTATCGCTCTCTATTCAGCCGGACAGGTTCTGAACATCGTAATGCCCGTCCTAACCGGGCAGGTGGGACGCCTCTTTCTGTTTGCCAGGAAAGAAGGACTCAGAAAGACTTTTGTTTTCTCCACAATTGTTCTTGAAGTTCTTTTCGACGCCCTCAGCCTGGTGATCTTCCTGTTGTTCACATCTCTGGTCTTTGTGGTTCCCGACAGCTACCGTTCGGCTGGAATAGTCATTGCCGTAGTTACGGTAACGGTGCTGATTCTGTTTTACATGATGTTGCAGTTCCAGGGACGGCTGGAGGACATCGGTCGTCGCCGTCTCCGCAACCGATGGCCAGGCCTGTACGTCGGCGTGCTGAAGTTTATGCGTTCATTTGCCAAGGGAATCGAGACGCTTCGATCCAGCCAGCACTTTTTCGGTACTATCGGTTACTCGCTGGTATCGTGGACGGCTCACACGCTGGCCATATACTTTATGTTTATGGCGTTCGGGTTTGAGTTGCCGTTTGCGGCGGCGGCTACCGTTATGATCATCAACACCCTCGCCCTGATGATCCCTGTTACGCCGGGAAACGCCGGCACTTTCGAGGTAGCCGTGAGTACGTCATTAAGTGCCTTTGCGGTCGGCCGCAGTGATGCCGTGCTGTTTGCGGTGGCCCTGCATATCCTGGATCTCTTGCCGGTGTTTGCGTTTGGTTTCTCGTTCCTGCGCATGGAAAGACTGTCGATAAGGGAAATCAAACTGCAGCATGAGGACGAGACGATTCTCGACCGGGTATCCGAGAACGGTACGCTGATTGAGAGTGAGGAGCAGGTATGATTCGGTCTTTTCTTTACCTGCCTGACTCCGGGGTCAAGATTCACAAGGGCATTGGCGATTTCGACTCCTGGTGCGCCAAGGACGACGCTCTACTGTGGGTGGATATGTGCAAACCGACCGACGAGGAGTCGTTCGTTCTCACCAACGATTTCCAGTTCCATCCGTTGGCCATTGAGGATGTAATCGCCGAGAAACCGCGCACTAAGCTCGACGACTACGAGCGCTATTTGTTTCTGGTCTTTCAGGCCGTGGACTATGTCGGTCGGGAGGAAGGTCTCAAACTCAGCGAGATCGACCTGTTCCTGAGCCGCAATTCACTCGTAACGGTGCACTACGACGATCACCGCATCTTCGATTACCTTTACAGCCGCGCGGAACGCGATGAACGACTGATGGAGCGTGGCATCGACTTTCTGTTTCACGCCGTGATTGACACTATCGTCGACAACTACAACACTACCCTGGATATTCTTGAGTATGAGATCGATCAGGTGGAGGACAGTGTCCTGGGTGAACCGGAGGAGGATACGGTTAAGTCGATCTTCACTCTGCGAAGGGATATTTTGCAGTTGAAACGTACCGTGCTGCCACAGAAAGAAGTCGTCAGCCAGTTGTCGCGACAGCACTACAAGCTGGTCAGCGAAAAGGCGGCTCTGTACTTCTCTGATATCCACGATCACCTAGTCCGTATCAGTGACGTTGCGGACTCCCACCGTGAGACGCTCAACTCCTCATTGGAGGTCTACTACTCATCAGTATCCACTAAGACCAACCAGATCATCAAGGTGTTGACGATTTTTACCGTGCTGTTTATTCCGCCGACCTTCCTCGTCGGCCTCTGGGGAATGAATTTCAAGTTTATGCCGGAGCGTGATTGGGAGTACGGCTACCTGTTTTCGCTGGTCTTGATGGCCATCGTGGTTCTGGGGCTGATCTTCTTCTTTCGCAAGAAAAAGTGGCTTTAGTAGACGCCTGAGGGAAACTTTCTCAGCCGTTACCCGTAGAAATCTGTTGACAAGCCAATCAGTGGCTTTATTTTAGATACTGACCGGTAGGTATGTACAGCGGACTGACAAAGACGTGTCATGGAGGTTATCGCAAAAGTGAGCAAGATAAGACAGAGCCCCAAGCTGCCGCCGGAAAAAAGGCGCGGGCAGTTATTGGCGTCGGCTCGTAAGCTCTTTGTCAAGAAGGGCTTTCGCGCAACGACGACCGAGGAGATCGCCCGCAACGCTAAGCTGACAAAGGGCGCGCTCTACCATCATTTCAAATCAAAAGAGGATATCTTTCTGGAGTTGGTGAAGTCGATCGCAGAACGTAATCGCGCCACTCTTGAAGCGGAGTTGTCCGGGCGTGTCAGCGCGGCCCGGTTCTTCAGTATCCTGCTAAACCAGCATTGCAAGTGCGACGTCAACGAGTTCGGCGACCTGGTCGATATCTGGACGCAGGCCTGGCGAGTGCCGAGTATCAGACGCTATATCAGAAAACGTATGCGGTCGACGGTGGAGCTGTTCGGCGAACATGTGGATGTGGGTCGCAAATGTTCTTCGAAGGAAGTTGCCGACCTGGCCATATTTGTTTTCGCTCTCGTTCACGGGCTGTCGGGTTTGCGTATGCTGGCTCCCCGGGAGCTTGATCTGCAAGCCCAGGTGCAACTGCTTGAAACGCTGTTCAAACAAAGGAATACAGGCAAAGTCCGGAGGCGGAAGAAATGATCTCAGTTTCGATCTACCGGGGGTTCTTCTCTTTCCGGCCATGGGGGCTGGCTCTATTGCTCCTGATCGGAGCGGGCACGGTGACTCCTGGTCTGGCGGCATCGCAGGAGGTGCAACTCTCCATACAGGATGTGCGACAGCGCGTGCTTGAATCCAACCGGCAGTATCTGTCGGCCGGCGAGGAGGTGGTCAAGGCGCGTTCTGATATCGTCAAGGCCCGCGCGGGAGCATTTCCGGAAGTCAATCTGCACGGATACTACAATCGCAACTTCTCAATAGCTCCGGTCTTTTTCGAGGCGGATGGCGAGGTTCAACAGTTGAAATTTGGGTTCGAGAATAATTTCGGAGCTTCGATATCCCTTCGTCAACCGCTCTGGGAGGGAGGCAAGGTTTATACGGCCTACTCAATCGCCAAGCAGTACCACCAGTACACCCAGGCAGGCGTCGAACAGGTGGCCGCGGCGACCGTGCACGCCGGCGAACTGTTGTTCTTCAAAGCGATTCTCGACAAAGCGCGCCGGGAAGTATTTGAACAGGCCCTTAAGACAGCCGAACACAGCTTGGACGTCGTTCGCAAGCAGTATTCGCAGGGCATGGTCTCGCGCTTTGAGTTGTTGCGCTCGCAGGTGGAGCGATCCAATATTCTTCCCCAACTCCTGGCGGCTGAATCCGAGGTGCGCCTCTCCGAGAAACGGCTGTTGTCTTACCTGGACATGGAACTCGATCAATCGGTCAGGCTGATAGAGCCATCGGACAATACTGCTTTGGGTGATTTGCCGTCCCTCGCTTTTCTCATCGATACCGCGCTGGCCTCACGTCAGGAGATGCGACAAGCTGATCTGATGGTTGACATGAGGCGCCGGGCTGTCCGGGTCGCTCGGGCCGGGTATTTCCCAAGTCTGGTTGCCGTGTCGCAATATGACTGGCAGTCACAATCGGATGAATTCACCCTTAGTAAGAATACCTCCACTTCCTTTACCGCGGGGATAACATTGTCCTTTCCGATTTTTGACGGCGGCATAACTCGCAGCGAAGTTGGGCGGATGAAAGCCGAGCATCGGCAGACGCTCCTTAATCAACGGGAGCTTGAAGACCGGATTCGACTCGAAGTAGAGCAGGCCTATGACGAGTTGCTGCAAACAAAGAAAGCAGTTGAGATTCACAGTGAGACCATTGCCTTGGCTGAGGAGGGGTTGCGGATTGCCGGATTGCGCTACGAAGCCGGCGAAGGCACTTTGCTGGAAGTGCTCTCGGCCCAGACGGCGCTGACCGACGCCCGCACCTCGCTGGCCCAGGCGCGCTTCGCATTGCGCCGGTCTTTGGCCGGTCTCAAGCTGGCGACCACAATCGATATTACGGGGAAAGAGTAAGATGCAAAGAATGTCACGAATGTGGATGCTGTCTACCTTGGCCGCTGCCGTACTGCTGGTATCCTGTGCGAACGACGATGCCGTCGAGCAGCAGGGACCCAAGGCGCTACGTGTCAAGGCAACCGTTCTTCAACGGTCCAGCCACACCATCACCCGTAGTTTCACGGGGACGCTTGAAGGTGAGAAGCAGGCCGACATCTATGCCAGAATCGCCGAGGCGGTGGAACAGGTGCGCGTCCATGAGGGTCAACGCGTGGCCGAGGGACAGGTGATACTGCAACTGGACAAGAGTGGCCCGACATCGAATTATCGCAACGCGGAATCGTTGTACCGCAACGCCGAGAAGAACCATCAGAAAATGGAGTATCTATACAAAGAGGGAGCGGTTTCCGAATCCCAGTACGACGCCGCCCGCACCGAGTATGAAGTCACCAAGACATCATTTGAAGCGGCCGCCCAACTGGTCGAAGTTCGTTCCCCTATCACCGGTGTGGTCACCTCACTCGATGTCGCGGTGGGCGATTACCTTCGCCTCGGTCAGAAGCTGGCCACGATAGCATCCCTGGACCGATTGAGAGTGACTTTTGGCGTTAACGCTCGTGACGTCGCCGGGATCAAGGAGGGTGATACTGTCATCGTCTCTTGCTCTGCGGTCGCGGCATCCGTACCCGGGCTGGTGACGTCGGTCGCTCGTTCGGCTGATCCCGAGACCCGAGCCTTCGATGTGGAAGTACGCCTTGACAATAATCAGTCATCGCTGCATCCAGGCATGTTCGTGCGCGTCTCGATAATACTGGATCGATTCGAGGACGTGATTGTTGTGCCGCACGCCGCCGTAGTGGAACTGGACAACAAGCAGACAGCCTTTGTGGTCAACGGCGATCTGGCCCACAAACGGATCGTAACAGTTGCGGCGGAGATCGAAGCAGGTGTCGTGATCAGTGAAGGATTGCAGGCTGGTGACACCCTGGTGACCCTCGGTCAGATCTATCTCGACGATGGCTTCACGGTGGAAATCACAGCTCTGGAGAGTAACGACCGATGAAGCTATCTGAAATATCCGTCAAGCGTCCGGTATTTGCCACCATGATGATTGGGGCGTTGTTGGTACTCGGCGCGTTCTCATACACCGAACTGCCGGTGGAGATGTTTCCCGAAATCGATTTTCCGTTTGTGGTGGTGCAGACGATCTACCCGGGAGCATCGGCCGAGGCGGTCGAAACCGAGGTCACCGAAAAACTGGAGGAGGCCGTCAACCAGATCAATGGTGTGCGGCATATACAATCCAGTTCAAGTGAAGGTTACTCGCTGTTGGTGGTGGAATTCCAACTGGAAATCGAAGGCGTCATAGCATCGCAGGACGTGCGCGAGAAAGTGTCGGGAATTCGTTCGTCGTTGCCGGAAGCAATCGAGGAGCCGATCGTCAGTCAGTTCGACCCTAACGCCCTGGCGGTCATATCGCTTGCTCTGTCGGGCAGCCGTTCCGCCAGAGAGATAACGCAATTGGCCAAAGACGTGATCAAGCCACGTCTGGAACCAATCAGCGGTGTCGGTGCGGTCCGGCTTATTGGCGGATCGGAACGCGAGATCAGAGTCTTTCTTAACCCGGTGAAGATGGAAGCCTACGGCGTGACGGTCGATGATGTGCAGTGCACTATAAGGAGTTCCAACCTGGAGATTCCCGGAGGTCGTGTTGAAGAAGCCTCGCGTGAATACCTCGTACGCCTGAAGGGTCGACTGACGCGCGTCGCGCAGTTCGACAGTGTTATCGTCAAGAACAAGAACGGCACTCCGATCTATCTGAGCGATCTGGCTCGCGTGGTCGACACCATAGCCGAACAACGATCGCTGACACGCTATAACGGTCAGCCTGCTATCGGCATTAACATCATCAAGCAATCCGGCGCCAATGTCGTTCAAATGGCCGAACACACCAGAGAGGCTATTGCCGAACTGCAAGAGGAACTACCACCCGATATAGACATAAGCATCGTCAACGACAACTCGACCTACATCGAAGATTCGATTCACGAAATCCAGATTAATATCGTAATCGGCACCGTCCTGGCCGTACTCGTGATTTTCCTGTTCCTTCTGGACGGCCGACCGACCTTGATAACCGGTCTGTCGATTCCCATTTCTATTATCGGTACCTTTACCGCCATGAAGTTTCTCGGGTTTTCCATCAACTTTATGACTCTGCTCGGGTTGTCGTTGGCCGTAGGCATCCTGATCGATGATGCCATCGTGGTGGTGGAGAATATCTATCGACACCTGGATGAAGGGAAGTCACCTGTACAGGCGGCGCTCGGCGGGACCAAAGAAATCGGACTGGCCGTGATGGCAACCACCTTCGCCATCATGGTCGTGTTCCTGCCGGTTGCATTCATGGAAGGGATCGTTGGGCGGTTTTTCTATCAGTTCGGAATGACGGTCGCATTTGCTGTTCTGATCTCGCTGTTCGTGGCCTTTAGTCTGACGCCGATGCTGTCATCGCGCATGCTAAGGCAACATAACAACAATCAGGCAGCGGACCTTTCAGTTCGACCGTCACTGTTCAAACGAGTCTGGATACCGGTGCGACGGGTACTGAATCTATGGAACCGGGCGTTCGACAGACTGAAGCCGGGCTACAAATCACTCCTGGCCCTTTCGTTGAGATATCGCTGGGTGGTGGTGCTGGGAGCAATGGCAGCCTTGGGTTCGGCGGCCGTGCTTGCAAGTATGTTGGGGTCCGAGTTTCTTCCGGAGGCGGACGAAGGTCGCATGTACATAACTGTAACCACCCCGCCCGGCACCGATCTCGACCAGACTTCGGCGCATTTTTCGCTGATCGAAAAGATGGCTGAAGAACTCTCAGAGGTTACCGGGACTTATGTCACTATCGGTGGCGGCAATTCGCCCGTGACCGAGGGGAGCATATTAGTTCGTCTGACCGATGCTTC
>DAOVOW010000410.1 GCA_030629485.1 bacterium | reverse complement strand
TAGTCTTGCTGTGTTTCCTGGGCTTGTCGTCCCCAGGTTCGGACGTTTCCTTGAGGTCATACCGGTCAAGTTTCCTGTACAGAGTCGAGGTGTCGATCCCCAGGATCCTGGCCGCTTTGCTCTTCTTGCCGTCAGTCTGGCTCATGATATAGTGGATGTAGGCTTTCTCGATTGATTCCAGCGTCGGTGTGGCCGGCTGAGCTTCCTGTACCACCCCAACCGGAGGAGTGCTGCGGATTTTCTCGCCGAGATCGGTAGCTCCAATGGTATCAGTCCGATTCAAGAGCACGGCGCGCTCTATGGTGTTCTCCAACTCCCTTACATTGCCCGGCCAATGGTAACTCATCAACAGTTCCGTTGCCTCGGGGGTGATACTCTTGGGAGCCGTGTTCAGTTTGCCGCAGTATTTGTTGATGAAGTAGTCGGTCAGCAGCTTGATATCCTCGTCTCTCTCTCTGAGGGGCGGGATATGCAGGGGGATGACGTTCAGCCGGTAGAACAGATCAGCGCGGAATCGTCCCGTACTGACCTCCTCCTCCAGGTCGGAATTGGTGGCGGCGATAAGGCGAACATCGACCTCGATCGATTTGATTTCGCCCACCGGCGTGATAGTCTTGTCCTCCAGCACTCGCAGGAGTTTCACCTGGATCGCCAGCGAGGTGTTGCCGATCTCGTCGAGGAAGAACGTGCCCCCGTCGGCGGCTTTGAACAACCCCTCTTTATCTCTAATAGCGCCGGTAAAAGAACCTTTCTTGTGGCCGAACAGTTCCGATTCGAGCAGTTGTTCCGGCAGGGCGGCACAGTTGATGGTTATGAAGGGACCGCCGCAACGTGGTGAGTGGTGGTGGATAGCTTTGGCGATCAGGTCTTTGCCGGTACCGGACTCGCCGCGAACCAGCACGGTGGAATCGGACGAGGCGATCCGGCGGGCCAGGTTTTTGAGTTTGGCCACCGCTTCTGAAGCGCCGACGAAGTTGTCGAACGAATTGTCGCTCTGAAGCTGCTTCTTCAGAGTTTTGTTTTCGTGTTGAAGTTGTCGGCGGGTGATGATTTTCTCGATAGTCAGCTTGATTTCATCGACCTTGAATGGTTTGGTAATATAGTCCGCGGCCCCGTGCTTCATCGCTTCGATGGCCGTCTCGACTGAAGCATAGGCGGTCATGACTACCAGGTCCTGTTCCCTCTTGAACGAGCGTATCTGCTTGAGGACGTCGATGCCGGACATCTCGGGCATGTTCAGGTCGGCGATCACCAGATCGTAGTTCTTTTCTTTCAGAAGCGAAACGCCGTCGCAACCCGAAAGGACAGTGTCGACGTTGTAGCCTTCCTTGGCCAGCATGATCTCCATGAAATTGCACATTGATTCTTCATCATCGATGACGAGAATCTTGGTAGGCATACTCAGACTCCTGCTTAGCAAGCGTTCGATAGACTACATCATTATCTTTTTCGGCAATTGCTTGAATGACTGAAGGTTCGCTTCAAATCTGCTCAACCAATAAACAGCGTTGACCGACCGGGTGACAGCCGCTTATATTTATTGAACCGACCGGGGAGAACAGTTGTTGTCCTTCTTGTACCAGATTGAACATAGTCTCACCGTGATGTTGAGGAGATTATAACCGACCAGAAGGAACCGAATATGGAAAAGTACAATCACCGCGAACGTTGCCAGATGATTATGGCGGGGGAAACACCTGACCGCTTTGCCGCCTCTTTCTGGCGTCACTTCTACCACATGGAGCATCACGCCGAGGGCACGATTGAGGCAATGGTCGGCTTCCAGAAAATGTTCGACTGGGACTTCATGAAACTGAACCCACGTGCTGATTATCATGTTCAGGGCTGGGGCCAGGAGATCGAGTATTCACACCATGAACACACCAGGCATACCAAAAAGCACTTCCCCGTCACTTCTGTCGATGACTGGGCGAAGATTCAGCCGTTGGAGCTATCCAGCCCGCCGCTGGCCGAACATCTTAAGGTGGTGGCCGGTATCCGCAAGGCGATCGGTAAGGACCTGCCTATCCTGATGACTGTTTTCACGCCCTTATCGGTGGCCGGGCGGATGGTGGAGGATCGCCGGACGCTGGTCGAGCATCTCCGTAGCCACCCCGACCAAGTCGAGCAAGCGCTCGCGTCGATCTGCCAAACCTTTGCCGCCTATGCAACGGAGCTACGCAACGCCGGCGCTGACGGCCTGTTTTACGCTATCTCCCAGTGGGCGTCGAGTGACCTGCTGACTTGGGAGGAATATGAGAAGTTTGGTGTTCCCTACGATCTTAAGGTAGTCGATGCAACCGAGGATGAAACCATCAACCTCCTCCACGTCTGCGCCTCCAACAGCTATTTGCAGCAATTGTCGAAGATCGACTACCACTGTCAGATGCTTAATTGGGACAGCAACGATCCGACCAATATTCCCCTCGACAAGGCTTACGATCAACTTCCTGCTCAGACGTTGGTGGGCGGCGTCGATCAGTTCGGTTGGCTCAAGAACAGCAATCCCGACGAGATCGGCTATCAGATCGACAAGATCAAGAGTGAGAACGATCCCTCGCGGCTGGTTATCGGCCCCGGTTGCTCCATACCGCCGGAGGTGCCGATGGAAAACCTCAGAGCGATCAGGGATCGCCTGTGATGGAATCTGATCGCGAGAAACTAGTCGAAACGGTCAAGGCCGGCATTTCATCGGTCGCTTCAGAAACCGCGCTGCTTCAAACGGCGGTGGAACTCATCGATCGTTTCTCCAACGGG
>DAOVOW010000129.1 GCA_030629485.1 bacterium | reverse complement strand
GGGTGGGTCCGTCTTCGGACCCGCCTGCGTCGGCGGAGACAAGCCCCGCCGCTACGCGATAAGACATGAAGGCCCGTGCCAACCTGGGACGTACAGAACTCACAAGAACACCACCAATCCCCCCCAAAACGCGTCGGCGCAACCGTCAATAAAGGATCAGCCAATGGCACCAGCGCAAAACAGACCGCCGCATTTATCGCCAAACCGTGCAGGCCTCGTAATCACCACCGTTCCTGTTAAGTGACTATGAAAATACACAAAACGAACCCATTTTCACGCCGTGCACCCGGCCAGTGTTATCAGTGCTTACTTGAAGGGTGATTGCATAGTGGTGTCGCGCGAAGCGGTCGTCACGGCCTTCTTATCTTCCAACTGCGCCTTGAGTTGTTCGATCACCTCAACCGGTGTCGGATCAACTTCGTTCAGGACAGCCAGATAATAGGAAGTAAAGTCAGCGATCTGGATCAGGCTGAACATCCGCTCCAGCCGCACCGCTCCCTTGGAATGGACCTCCATCACTTCCACATCCAGGTTCCGGATAATATCCTTGACGATATTCATCCGCTGCCGGATTTGTGGATGATCACCGGCGTCACGCAGTATAATGACGACGAGCTTGTCCTTGAAGGGTTCTATCGTCTTGGACCAGCCAACCAGTTCGTTATGGTTGAACTCGGCGAAGTGGTTGGCAAAAGCGAGATTCTTTCCGTTTTCGCAGAGCTGCCCTTTGAACCGAATGGCTACAGCATCCATCAATGTCGGGCCGCTGTAGATGATCGGGATGCGGCCATGGATTTTGAGGGCTAGATTCTTGGCCGGATTCTGCTCGGACGGTTGATCCTCTATGTAGCCGTCGCGGAATTTCTGCATGCTGGCAACGACCGTCTCGAGTTCCTTGGCGACATCTTTGGCCAGACCGATCTTTTCCAGAAACATGACCAGCGGGATGAAAGAATATCCCAAAGCCGCCCGTGGTTGCCAGCCTTCAGGCAGCTTAGCCATCGGAATCTGATTCAGTTCGCAGATGTCGCCCAGCAAACCGCCGGTGCTGATGGCCGCCATCATTGCCTTACGGGTCAGCGCATCCTCAACAGCCGCGATAGTCTCCTCGGTGTTGCCGCTGTAAGACGATGCAATCACCAACGTCTCATCATCTACGTATTCGGGCAGGACGTAGTGGCGACACACCTCGAATGGTACCAGCAGCTTGGACGAAAGATAAGTCCGAGTGAGATCGCCACCGATAGCCGAACCGCCCATGCCGACCACAACAATGTTCTTTATGCCGCTAAATTCGTCGGCGTCGATCTGCCACCGATGAGCCAGGGTCAGGGCGTCGGCCATCTGTTCAGGCAGATCAAAAATCCGATTGTACATATTGCTCGGATCCGCCTTGCGTATGGTTTCAATGTCGTCAAGAATCGTCAATTTGATGGTCCTTATGCTTGAAGTTTCTTTCTGTGCAACTCCGATCTGAAATTCTCCAGAATCTGTCTGACCGTAGATTCCGAACCGGCTGCCAGCACCGGTGCTACCAAGTGCCGCACCAATCGGGAGTCTATCCGTTTTACGAGTCGACAGAGATCAAAGATCCTATTTGCATTCATCGATAGCTGATCTACACCCATGCCGATGAATAACGGCAGGGCCAACAAGTCGCCGGCGACTTCGCCGCAGATCGAGATCGGTTTACCGAACCGTTTGCAGGCCTTCACCGTGGTGTGGATCAGGTTCAGGACGGCCGGGTGATACGGTGAGTAGAGGCCGGCCACTTTATTGTTCATCCGATCGGCAGCCATAGTGTATTGGGTCAGATCGTTGGTGCCGATCGACATGAAGTCGACCTGGGGGGCCAGCGCCTCAGCCGTCATAGCGACGGCCGGAACTTCGACCATAATACCCAGTTCGATATTTTCGTCGAACGCGATCTTTTGCCGTCGCAGGGAGAGTTTGACCTGAGAGACCAGTTTGCGCGCTCGTTCCACTTCGGAAAGATCAGTGACCATCGGCAGCATGATTTTGAGGTGGCCGAACTTTGACGCGCGCAGGATAGCTCTGATCTGCGTCTTGAAAATGTTGCTGCGATCCAGCATTACCCGGATACCGCGCCAACCGAGAGCCGGGTTTGTCTCCTCGGGCCATCCGGTATCATCGCTGATTTTGTCGTAACCAAGATCGAACGTTCTTAGCACCACTGAACCACCGGCGAATTTCTCGGCTATCTGTCGATAGGTCTCGAACTGCGTTTCCTCGTCGGGAAAGCGGTTCTCGAGCAAGTATAGAAACTCCGTGCGGTAAAGCCCGATCGGGAAACCTTTCTCCGCCAGAATGTCGTCGACCGGCCCGCTCAGCGAGAGATTGCCGGCAATACCGACCTCGACACCATCGCGGGTGACCGGGGGCACGCGCGTCAGCCTTCTAATACGGGTGACCAACGCCGGGCCGTGGCGCTTCTTGCGCTTCTGATACTCTGCCCAGTCTTCATCGGTCGGATTGATAATCACCTCGCCGGCTGTGCCGTCAAGGATAATGCGGTTGTTGCTGGACACCGCCGCGTAAGCGCCATCCACCAGCACCACCGGCAACAGCAGCGAGCGGGCAATCAATCCCATGTGCGAATCGGCCCCGCCTTTGGAAACCAGGAATCCGACCACCTTACGCTGCCGATAAGTTAGGATGTCGCCGGGGGCAAACGATTTACCGACCAGGATAGTATTGGGTGGGAGTTTCAACTCACACTTATCAAACCCGCTCAGATGAGACAGTACGCGCGTCGAGACCGACTTGATATCCTCGGCCATCTGGCGCATGTAGTAATCTTTGGATTGCTCTAAAGGCTCTATTGTTCGCTTGACAAGATGATCGTAAATGTAGGCGGCGTTGCGTTTTTGTGAGCGGATTTCCTCTTTGACCTGTTTGAGGAACTCGTAGTCACCGGCAATAAGCAGTTGGGCGTCGAACACTTTGGCCACCGGGCCGCCCATTTTCTTGCCGGCCGTTTCGCGTAGTTCGCGCAGTTCGCCCACTGTCTGCTCGACCGCACGCTCCAACGCCTCGGTTTCCTGCGTGAGCCGGGTGGTCGCTATAGCTACCTCGGCCATTTCGGATTCGCCCGGCAAAATCACCCTCGCGTGTCCGAGGACGATCCCGCCGGATATGGAAACGCCACACAGCAGCCTGCGTTTGCCGGTCATAACAGTACACTCCTGCGAAATCCGCCGCAAACCAGTCCAATTTACCGATTTATATTACCCGCCCGCGTATCAGATGGCAAGGATAAAGTTGGTGGCAGGTCAGTTTGAGAGGGAAACCGAATCGAAATATGTGCCGCTCACCTTTTGAATGTGGAAGGATAGTCTGTATATTCCGCTTTATATTAAGTGGACAACACCAAAATGCTCGAAGGCGGAAGTTGATGCCGCAGGTGCGACTTTGGTTGATCCCGTGGCAGAACTTTTTGACCGGGTTGGTGCGGCTATCATCGCCGGCATTTGGTGCTCATCGCACTACTTCCCGCTTTTCACGCTGCAAATCGGCCTTCGGCAGAAAGCTACTTCTGCTAATTCTCACTATCTTGTTGCACGGAGGACAAGGCGTCGGATTGCGACTGAGGAGAAGCTGAGGCGTTTTAAGTGGCTGTCACTTTCTGAGATGCAAGACATACGTGGATGTCGAGCGGTGGTTACATCTGTGGCGCGAGTAAGGGAGCTTGTTTCCGTTTACAAGAAGAGCCGACACGGACAGTTGGATGAAGATGACTACATCAGTATGCCCAAGGCGACAGGTTTCAGAAGTTAGCAGCTCATTTATGGGGCGTGTAAGTATCCTTGTGTAAGTGGCCATGATGTATGTTCATTTGAAGGAGGATACACATGGTCGACAAGCGCCACGAGACAGATAAGCTCATTAACGAACTGATCGCAGGCAAGACACCCGAGGAGATAGTGGGCGAGGGTGAGTTCAGAATAGCAGGGGCGGCACAACTGACCACCTCAGTCATGCCGCCCACTTACGCAATGTCTCTTAGCGGTACGGGGAATCGAACCCCGGCTTGATGGCTGAGAACCACCCGTCCTAACCACTAGACGATACCGCCAATCAATGCGCAAAGCCAAAAAAGCAACGGCCCAAATATATCAGTTCTTACGTCCATGTCAAGAAGGATAACTTTCCTGCATTCCAACAGGTTACGCACGCGCCAATCGCAAACCTCAGCCGGTCAACAAGTTATGAGTCGTCACAAGTTTGGTGCTTTCCACCCTTTTCACAAACTACGTTATATGCCGATATGGCGCAATGAAAGCTATATTGGCAGCCCCCCTAAGTGTGCGCCTAATATGATTGGGGGCAACAAATTGCCGTTCTACGCCGGCAATCGGTTACAAAACAGCCGCCTCTCCCTCATTGCCTCGCACGTTATGTAGGAAATCACAGCTCGCTCAGAATTCATGGTTATGTCACTCGCATTGGTGCCGGCACGGCAGTATGACAGCGGCCTCCCGCCGGGTCTGAAGACCTGCCGGGCCAGGACGGTGTGAACGTAATCCTTGGACAGAACACCAAGCGCGGAAAGTCCAATCGCTGAGCCTTCTTGTTATCATTGGGAATTCGTCGAAGGCAGGTGTGGAGATCCCTAACACAGCCAGCCTCTTTTTTTGCTTTTGTCCCCCGCTGGACTGCATATATTGGGTACTTAGAGATACCACTATAACGGAGAAAGCGATGTCGAAAAAGACTAAGGCACAGCCCAAGAAAATACGCGAGTTGAAAGCAAAGGATCTTGACTATACGATCGGCTGGAAGCCGACCGGCGTCACAACGTCTGATGACATCGAACCCTGCCACGGTATTATCGGTCAACAGCGTGCCGTTGACGCCATCAAGACGGGACTTAACGTCAAGAGCGACGGCTATAATATCTTCGTCACCGGTCTCGTCGGTACCGGGCGAACTACCACCATCAAACACCTGCTCGAACAACTTGACCACAAAACCCCGGACCTGCTGGACATCTGCTACGTTAACAACTTCAAGAACGAAGATTGCCCCCGTGTGCTGACCTTCAAGGGAGGCGATGGTCGTCGGTTCAAGAAAGACATGTCGTACCTGATCAACTCGGTGCGCAAGGCCGTGCCCAAGATTTTTCTCTCGGATGACTACAAGGACAAACACTCGCGCATTACCCGTGAATTCGATAATCGGCAGAAGGAGTTGATTCGCGGCTTTGAGGAGAAGCTGAACGAGGCCGGCTTTGTGATGGTTCAGGTTCAGTCCGGGATGGGCGTTCGCAATGAGATCCAGCCGATGGTCGATGAAGAACCGGCATCGTTGGACAAACTCGAGCAACTGGCCCGCGACGGAAAGTTCCCGCTCCCACGGCTCGATGAATTGCGCAGGCAGTGGGACCGGCTGCGACGGGAGTTTGATGTTACTTCGACCGAGTCCAAGAAACTCACCGGCAAACTGGAAGTGGCCCTTGAAAAGCTGGATTATAGCGCCATTGCACCTCTGGTGATCGACAAAGTAAACCTGATCAAAAAGCGTTTCCCTGATGACAAGGTAGTTGCCTATCTGGATGGCGTGCAAGAGGCGTTGCTGTCCGATCTGGATCGCTTTCGTGAGGCACGTCCCCGCCGCGGCGAGGAGGAAGCACCGCCGTTTCGGAAGCGCGAACCATACGAGGAGTTCTCGATCAATCTCGTGCTCGATAACGGCGAGACCGACTCGGTGCCGATCGTCATCGAGATGTCGCCATCCTATAAGAACCTGTTCGGTTCGCTGGAACGGGTGGTCGATCGCTTCGGGTACTGGCGCACCGATTTCACACGTATCTTCTCCGGCTCCCTGTTGCAGGCATCAGGCGGATTCCTGGTGATGAATGCGATGGACGTACTAACTGAGCCGGGGGTATGGGTGCATCTCAAGCGGGCCATCCGCAACAACAACGTAGAAATCACCGGTTACGATCCTTTCTTTATGATGGCCGGCTCCGGTATTAAGCCGGAACCGATTCCGTTGGACGTGAAAGTTGTGTTGATCGGTGAACCGAATGTCTACCATCTCTTGTGGCAAGCGGACGAGGATTTCAAGAAAATCTTCAAGATTAAAGCCGAATTCGACAGCGTCAT
>DAOVOW010000024.1 GCA_030629485.1 bacterium | reverse complement strand
GGCGTGAAACCGGTGGTGGGAAGCGGAGTATAAGGACCGAAGCGACATAAGGATGGGTTGACACACGGTGGTATCTCCTCTGAGATTGTGGATCATAAAGTTGATGGTCGTTGCGCTGCTGTTCTCGGCTGCCGGCGGCTGTGTGTATTATAACACTTTCTACAACGCCAGGAAGTCGTTCAACGAAGCCGAAAAATCGCGCAACAAATCCAAGGGCAAAGGCCGCGGGAATGTCGCCAGCTATCGCAAGGCGATTGAAAAGTCGCTCAAAGTTATCGAAGACTACCCCAATTCCAAGTATTATGACGATGCCCTGTACGTGCTGATGGTCTCCTACTATTACACCGAGCAGTACTCCCGGAGTGAGCGGCGGGCGCGAGAGATTCTGGCCGTGTACGCCGAGAGCGAGTATGCCCTTGACGCCACCCTCTACCTGGCCAAGGCCAAGTTGATGCAGAAAGACGTCGACGATGCCGTTGGAATTTTTCAGGAGATTTTCGAGGGAGCTTATGACGCTCAGTTCAAGAGCGAAGCTGCCATGACGCTCGGCGCCTATCATTTCGACAACAAGGAATACCGCAAAGCGGAACCGTATTTTCTGGCTCTGCGCGACTCGCTGGGCAACGCCGAGGAACGGCGACTCGCACAAACCTATCTGGCCGACGGATACTTCGCCGGCTACCGTTTTCAGGACGCCTTAGGCGCTTATCTGCAACTATTGGGGATGGACCCCGATAAGAACGAAAAGTACCACGCGCTGTTTCAGGCAGCCAATAGCTCCTACCGGCTGCAACGGATCGATGACGGTCAGGACTATCTCATGACGTTGATGGATGAGGACGTTTACTTCGATTCCGTGAGCGTCCTCATGTTGAAGATGGGTGAAGGATACGAGTTCGATGAAGAGTTGGCCCAGGCCGAAGCCTATTACCAGGATATCATCAACCAGTCTGAAAAATCGAAAGTCAAAGCTCAGGCTTTCTGGCGTTTGGCCTTGATTTACCAGTATGATTACGATGATCTTGTCCAAGCGAAGATCTACTACGACTCCACCAGCAAGCTCGATCGCAGTTCTGACATCGGTAAGGATGCGCTGCACCGCTCATCGTCCATTGGGTTATTGGAAGCGTACTCGCGCGCGATAGAAATCGACTCGACCTCCACCCAGGATATTATCGACAGGGCCGCCTATACTCAGTATCAACTGGCCGAGTTGTACTGGATCGAGTTGAACAAACCGGACTCCGCATTGATCGCCATGCAGGTGGTGGCCGACTCCTTTCCCACCGCCTTTGACTCCCCCAAAGCGTTGATCGCCCTTTCCGAGATGGTCCGGGAATATGAGGAGGATTCCAGCAAAGCCGACTCTATTCTTCGCGAAGTGCTGATACAGTATCCAACTTCCGACTACCTGCCGGAGGCATTGGAAAGACTGGGTTTGGCAGGCAGTTCGGCCGACACCGGCTATGCCGGTGTGTACTTCAGCCGCGCCGAGCATTTCGTAGTCGATGAATTCAATCTCGACAGCGCCCGAGCCAACTATCAGGTCGTGGCGGACCGATTCCCTGATTCCAAGTACTTCTTGCAGTCTCGTTTTGCGCTGGTATGGCTGACGGAAACGTATGACAACCCCGGTGACTCCTCTGTCATCTGGGCCTACAAGGAAATATCCGATTCGTTTCCAAGTAGTAACTGGGCCAACGAGGCCCGTCGGCGCACGCAATATGTTGCCAAGAAAAGCCCATCTGATGATGACCAGGAGGCAGACAGTGTCATGCTTGCTGAAGGGGACGAAGGAGACTCCTTGTACGCTGCGGCTGAGGATACTGCAGTGTATGTCGATGTCGAGGTGGCAGCACTCTCAAGGGACGGAAAGCTCCTGCCTGAGCTTCGGCTGGACCCTATCCGGATCGATGAGCCATTCATCTACCCGGAGGAAGCCTACCGTGGAGGCTGGGAAGGTTGGCTCATTTTCCAGGTACTGCTGGATCCTTTCGGTGAAGTCCAGGAATACGAACTCAAAACCAAGTCACCCAATGAGCAGATTAATCTTCTCGTTGAGGAGACATTCGTGTCGATGGCCTGGGATCCCACCCGTATCCCGCAGGAGCTTCAAGAGACGTGGCTTTACTATCGGTTCCTGGTGCAGAAGCCGGATCACTTGAAATGACAAGAATGAAATGTGAAACTGTGCGCTTGACCGAGCGCCGAGACCTGCGTAACGATTATTTCTCGTTTACCTTCGCTCCCTTTTCCGCTGCCGACAAATGTCGTCCGGGGCAGTTTGTTCATCTGAAGTTACCGGTCGGTGAGGTCTATTTTCGTCGCGCCTTCTCGGTCGCTTCGGTGGACACCGCAAAGGCTGAGTTGGAGTTGATCGTAAAAGTAGTGGGACGCGGCACCCGTATCCTGGCCGCCCTCCGACGCGGCGATTCAACCAACCTGCTCGGACCGCTGGGACAACCGTTCAAACCACCGCGCAAGAGAGAGCGGGTTGTTCTTGTTGCCGGTGGTATCGGTTTCCCGCCGTTGTTGTTTCTGGCTCAGAAACTGATCACCCGAGGTCATGACCCGAAGCATATCACATTCTTTTACGGTGGCCGCAGCCGATCGGACATTATCGAACGCAACCGCATCAGGAAGCTCGGTGTGAATCTCCGGATAGTAACTGAGGATGGCACTCTCGGCGAACAGGGATTGGTTACCGACCCGGTGAAAGTTGCGCTGCAAGACCATGGTGACAACTGTCGCCTCTTTGCCTGCGGTCCTGAGGGGATGTTGAAAGCCGTAAACGAACTGGGACTGACCCTCAACGTGCCGGGCCAGTTATCCCTGGAAGCGCCGATGCCGTGTGGGATTGGCGTCTGTCTGGGCTGTGTGGTACCGCTCACGGCGGGCGGATATGCGCGTGTCTGTTGCGACGGACCGGTGTTTGAAATCGGGGAGGTGGCTTTGTGACGCCTGATATGAAAGTAACGATCGCCGGGGTGGAGTTTGATAATCCTCTGCTGACCGCCTCCGGTTGCTGTGGCTATGGCGAAGAACTGGCTCAGTTCTACCCGCTATCGAAACTGGGCGGGCTGGTAACCAAATCGATCACGCTGGAACCAAGGTTGGGCCATCCGCCGCCGCGCACGGCTGAGACGGCCTCAGGTATGCTCAACGCCATCGGTTTGGCCAATGTCGGGATCGATGCATTCATTCGCGACAAACTGCCGTTTTTGGCCAAACAGAAGACGCGAATCATCGTCAATGTCGCCGGCGCTACGATCGACGAGTACGTCGAGGTGAGCCGTCGCCTGGATGACATCGCCGCGCTGGACATGATCGAGTTGAACATCAGTTGCCCCAACGTGGATCAGGGTGGCATCCAGTTCGGCAGCGATCCGAAGTTAACGGAGAAAGTGGTGGCGGCGGTGCGGGCTGTGTTCGCGCGCCCGTTAATCGTCAAACTCTCGCCCAATGTGACCAGTATTGCCGATATCGCCTCAGCCGCCGAAACGGGTGGGGCCGACGCCTTCACCGTGATGAACTCGGTGATTGGGACAGCCGTTGATATCGATACCAGGCGGCCGCGACTGACCAACAACAAGGGTGGACTTACCGGACCGGCTATCAAGCCGATCGCGCTGGCCATGGTGGACGCTGTGCACAACCGGAGCCGGCTCCCGATAATCGGCGTTGGGGGAATCTCCGATTGGAGGGACGCGGTGGAGTTTTTCCTCTGTGGGGCCACAGCCGTTCAGATCGGTACCGCCCTGTTTGTGGAACCGGAGGCGCCCCTCAAGATCGTGCGCGATCTCAAAGATTATCTTAGGGAGAATAAACTGAAGTCGATCAATGACCTGATCGGCAGACTGGAGAAATACTAATGAGCGCTCTAAAAGAACTTCAAGAGATACAAGCGGATAATAAGTCGATCATCTGTCTCGGACTTGATCTGGATCCCAAGCGAATGCCGTCCGAATACTCCAAGAGCGTCAAAGGGATGTTTGAGTTTGCGGTTCGCATTGTTGAGGCCACTAAAGATCTCGTCTGCGCTTACAAGCCGAATATCGCCTTCTACGAAAGCATTGGAGCCGAGGGGCTATCCCTTTTGAAGTTGATTATCGAGCGCATTCCCGACGAGATTCCAGTGATCGTCGACGGCAAGCGGGGCGACATCGGCAACACAGCCGCGCATTATGCTGACGCTATGTTCAAGCAGTTAAAGGCCAACTGGGTTACGCTGAATCCTTACATGGGGTATGACTCGCTTCGTCCCTTCATCGAACACAAGGACAAGGGTGTGTTTATCCTGTGTCTCACGTCCAACCCCGGGTCGAAGGATCTCCAGATTCTGAACGTTGGCGGCAAGCCGCTGTATGAAATCGTTGCCGAGAAAGTCGCCTACTGGAACAAAGAGCGCAACTGTGGTCTGGTGGTCGGGGCCACCAATCCCGAACAGTTGAAAGAGCTTCGTGTCATAGCCGGCGACATGCCGCTGCTGATTCCGGGGGTTGGGGCGCAGGGCGGCTCGTTGGAGAAAGCGGCCACCTACGGCACAGCCGATTTCACAAAGACGGCGTTGATCAATGTTTCGCGCTCGGTATTGTATGCCTCCAGGGGTGACGATTTCGCCGAGCGCGCCCGTGCTGAACTAATCAAGCTTAACCAAATCGTTGATTCCGTGCGCAAGAAAGAGACCGAGGATTCAGTCGATACTGTTGACCAACAACCAGACGAAAGCGACAGTAGCGAACCGCAAGGGGATGCTGCGACCCCGGACACGGCCGATCAGTCGCAAACCCCCTGATAGTAGTACCTGCATCTGCGACTACCAGTCAACCTCGAACTGCAACAGCGAGTAGACGTACCCGACGTGGAATTCACCATCGTAGAAATAATGATTGCGAAGGGTCGCGTCCTTCTTAAAACCGAGTGACTCCAACATCGCTATGGCGCCCTCATTGAACGCAGCCGTCTGGGCGTGAACTTTGTTCAAACCGCGATATCGAAACAGATAGCGCGTCACAATCTTTATGGCCTCACTGCCATATCCCTTGCGACGCACCTCGGGATCAACGAGCAGACCCAGTTCAGCCGAACGATTGAGCGGATTGAGACTGAAGAAGCGCACCAACGCCACCGTTGTCTTGTCGTCCTTGCGCACAACCGTGAAGCGTTGATCATCGGCGCTCTTCTGGGCTGTCTGCGCCCGTTCAGCCGCCTCCTTGGCGGTTTGGAATGGGTGCGGACGACAACTCAACGACTGCGGTTCACTCTGCAGCCACCAATGGTGCATGTTGGCTATGTCCTCAGGGGTGCTCGGACGCAGAAAGACCTTGTCACCGATTAGTGACGGGGGTGCGGGGAACGATTTCTTCTTGTCGGTCATAGCGGAGCCACCTCCATAAATGATGCGTGCGCCTGAACAGACGCCGGCATATTGTTTGGTGGCAATCTGACCATGAACGAGTCACCGATCAACTAATTTATGGCGGCGCCTTCAGGCCGATATCAAAGCCATGTCCAACGGGGTACCCCACCTAAAGCGAAGCGACAGGTGGGCTTCACAATGAAGAACCCACCCGACGCTGAAGCTCTGGGTGGGGTACCGGTGTTTGACGTTAGGCTGCGGACGCGCGAAGCGCGAAGAACAGGCTTGCCTGTTAGTACCCCGAGCTGGCGTCGTGGCACTCGGTACACTTCATCTCCGCCCAAGCGCCGTCAATGTCTTCAGGGTGCTGAAAATCGAGTCCGGTGATGTCGGCCATAAGTTCGCCCGGGTCCTCCGACGGTCCCTGTGCTACCATCAAATGACAGGTCTTGCAATCCGTTGACAGCACCTCGCCATACTGGTTGGTCTTCTCACCGTCGTGACATCGGAAACAACCATCGTTGACGAAATGACTGAGGTTGTTTTCACGCACCCGGTAGTCGGTATTCATCTCGGGAAAGAAGTTTTGATCGTAGATTGAAGTCAACTCCCTGGAGGCCTGCTTGATCAGATCCACCAACGCCTCGGCTCTGTCCGGATACTCCTCTTGATAGTAATCCACCAAACCCCTGGTGATCGCCACGTGGGCTTCATCGTTGGTGGCATACTCGGCGTTGAGAAGATCCAGCCCCACCTGACGGATACAGGGAAGCTCCGAACTTATTCGCCGGGTCGAGAGGGCCAGGTTGATCGCCACGGCCGGCGGCTGGAAACGATGACTGGGACGGTTGTGGCAATCCATGCAGTCAAAGCGGCGAATCTCCACTTCAGAACTGTCGGTCTCCGGGATTTGCAGGTCAGTCAGTTCGAAATCGGGATCGGAATAGACAAGAGTGTCATCGTCAATGGTGATGAACCGGACCCAGGGGATCTCCTGCCTGCTGCGGTCGGTGGCGATGTATTCGACCTTATTATCCCCTATCATGTGCCAGTGTATCCCCTCGGCTCGCCCGGTGCGCGGGTTGCCGCCGCCGATGCGCAGGAGCAACTTGATCGTCCAGGGTGAATTCGCTTCATCGGTCCGGTAGTAGGTGCGAGTGCTCAGCTTGTCGCCGTAGAACTGCTGCGGCCAGTGACAGTTCTCGCAAGTCTCCTGGGCCGGGCGGAGGTCATGGACAGGCGTTTCGATCGGCCGCGAGAACAGGTCGAAGGCGGTGGCGTACATCTGGCGGATGCCGTCAAACTTCGCTTTCACCCAGAACGAGGCACCGGATCCGATATGGCATTCCACGCAAGGCACTCTGGCGTGCGGTGAATTATGGTAAGTCACATTCTGCGGTTCCATGACAATATGACAGGTCTCGCCGCAGAAGGCGGTAGAGTCGGTGGCCTCGTAGGCTCGGGTACCGACATAGGCAACGATGGAAATCAGCGCCCCCGACAGCCCCAGGAAGAGCCAGAGATTGCGCCAGTTCTGGGGAATGGTGGGGTCAATCGATAGTCGAAAGCGAATCTGTTCACCGGCCTTACGCGCCTTGCGCACCTGTAAAAGCAAGGCACCGAGAAAGAACGCCAGACCTGTCGTGATAATAAACGGGGCGATGACGAAGGTGACCAGCGAGCGGTAAGGGTTCTCGGTGCCGCTGCCAAGGTCAATCAACAGCAGAATCAGAAACAGAAACCCGCCGGAAATAATCAGCGCTCCGCCGATAGCGGATAAGGGATGTCTGAATATCGTGCGTCGTCTGATCTTCTGGCTTTTCTGGACTTCCTCAACCATATTGCGGTCTCTCCATGCTCGTTCCAATGTCAACAATCAGTCCTGGCCCGGTCAAAGCCGAGACTCAATCTTCTCCAGCCGGACCACAAACGGCGGCGGACCGCGGAATATAACTGATTGATCCAGATATTCAGGTTGCAAGTTTACAGGACTTTCCCCCAAAAATCTATGGGTTGAACAGCGACATTTGGTATTTGTGGTCGGCGTACGTCCCCGTGCGCCGACAACTTTTCGGGGTGAACGCGGTAGACGAGGACGTCCACCGCGCACAAAAGTTCACCTCTTATACCGACGACAGCATCAAGAGAGTATATGACTCTTGCAGGCCTATATTATTTAGGAAGACTGTTTTGGTCGATGTTTCTTGTTGCGTTTTCTGTTCATGAGCCATATCTTGCCCAACCAGTATATAAAGATTATCTCGATTGTGAATGTCTGCAATAGGACAAAGAACTGAGGTAAACAATGGAAGTTTCAGCGTGGCCCACCCAGCGACCACTGTTTCCAATATGGGCGTTGGGGGCGAACATATTACTACTGACAGGTTCAGTGTTGGCACAAGAGGCGGCTGTCGACGACGAAACTTGTCTGGCTTGCCACGATGATTACGAGTTATCGGTGGCCGATAGCCCACACCGACTTAGTTCACAGACCTCACAGCCGGTTGTCCAGATCGGCTGCATCAGTTGCCACTCCGGCGGTGAGGTTCACGCGGAGGATCCGTCAGAGGACAATATTTCCAACCCGGCGCGATTGATCGGTCAGGAAACCGGCCGCGCTTGCAGGAAATGCCACCAGCCGCATCGGGAGTTGGACAACTATGGTTTTGACGCTCATGCCGATCTGGAGCTGAGTTGCAGCGAGTGCCACCGAGTTCACAACTACGGCCGGGAGATGCTCCTGGATGACCGAGCGGAGTTCTGCTTGAGATGCCACCAGAGCGTGCAGGCCACGTTTGAGCGCCGTTCCAATCACCCCATCGGTCAGGGTATCATGACCTGTTTGAGTTGTCATCGTTTTACCCGGCGCGCCGACCACAACACTGCCTACGGGTTGAGTCGGGTTTGTCAAGACTGTCACCCCGAGCAGGGCGGGCCGTTTTTGCATGAACATGGCGCTGCTCTAGCGTATGAAGTCGGTGGCAGCGGATGCATCGAATGCCACAACCCCCACGGCAGCGAAAACGACCGATTGTTGAGACTGCCGGGCAATGAACTCTGCCGCTCCTGTCATGTCGAGCATGTGACGCGGAACCATCAGAATCTCTGGGATGAAGTTTGGAGCCGACAACCTTGCCAGACCTGTCATATCGAAACACACGGCTCTTTTGTCAGCGAACTCTACCTCGATCCGGACTTGCCTGCGAAGCTGGGTGGGAATTGCTATGATCCGGGCTGTCACAGTCTCAGCGGTCAGGGAGGTAAGTGATGAAACAGTTTCAGATAGAAAAGCTGACCGGGCTGGTCCTTGCCTGTGTTCTCGGGGCGGTGACAACCGGGTTCGCCGGCGATGGTGGCGGTCGTGTCAAAGCCGGGTACATATATATCGACGAAGAAGGCAACCATGCCGTCAACCAAGAGACATACAACAGCTACGAAGGGTTCGGCCTGTCCTTCGAGGACTGGAAATACCGTTGGGACAACGGCGTGACGCTGAAAGCGAACCTCCATAACATCACCCTTAACAATCGAAACCTGAGAGCTTCGGCATCCAAACCGGGTCTGTTTAATATCTCACTGAGGAACAGCCAGTATCGACGGAGTTATGATTTCGACGGTGGCAGGTTTACGCGCCGGTGGACCACCGGTGGACAGTTGTCAATTCAGCCGCACCGGAACGCCAAACTCTTCGGCGGATTTACCAAAGCCGATAAACACGGAGTCAGTTCGTTGTCAACAACGACCGTATCCGATTCTGTATTCAGCAGCACCGATTACGCTCACAGTTCGTACAATATCGGTGGCCAGGCCTTCTGCCCCTACGGCTCGGCGCGCATTGAGTATCGCCGCTACGATTTCGACGATCAGTTGTCTGCCAATCGCGATCGCAAGGCCAACAGTATCCGTGTAGACGCATCCACTCTGGTCCCGGGCGCCAACTGGATCAACCTCAGCGGCGGCTATTACCACCGCGTAAATGAGTTGGATGCTTCTGAATTGGAACTGAAAACCAATCAGGGTTGGGGCGGGGTTAAGCTGTATCTGCCCAAGGGTCACCTGCTGGACTACCGCATCCTCTTTGCCCGCACTCGACACAGCGGTGACGATTCTGAGACCGACAATGTCATCAACACGATTGTCGTCGGCAAATCCATAGGACGAATCGCCGGAGTGAGGATCGGTTACGAGAACCGCATCTCGGATGATCTCGTCGACCGCACCGTCTCCCATGGATTCCTGTTCAGGGGCTGGTACAACTATCAGCAGCGGTTGTTTCTGAAAGCGTCACTGGCGACTCGCAAGAAAGAAGTCAAGACCGGCACCACCCTGCTCGGAGATGAAAACGTCACCCGCCATCGCCTTACCGCACGATACCGCGATGATCGTTGGGGGGATTTTACCGCCCAGTGGCAGGGAAGAATCAGAGAAAACCAGGACCTGCGAAGCAAAGTCGATTACAATGCAATTTCGCTCGACGGCAACCTGACGCCTTCCGAGTACGGTCGCCTGTCACTCAGGTACAGCTATTATGTAGGCAAGTATGAGAATAACAGCGATGAGATCAACTACCAGTTCTCCGATCACGTAGTAGCGGCAACGCTATACCCGAAAGCGTATCGCGATATCACCGTACACGTAGGCGCGACCTATTATCGAAGCCGAAGGGACAGGGACGCAGAAAAGTTCAGTCTGAACTTCGCTGCGGTTTACCGTTTCCTGGACGATCATGAGTTGGAGATAAAGTATCAGGTGTTCAACTTCGACGATTTCATCGCTGGTGGTTCGTACTACACCGCCAATATCGTGGAAATAAGTGTAACGAAAGCAATATCTATAGGCTGAGGAGAAGGTTATGAGGCTGTTCAGATTCCTGGCCCTGGGATTGGTCCTTGCCACCGTGGTATTCTGGGGCTGCGAACGCAAAGTCACCGAGGAAGTGACCAAGATCGTCGCCGCCGAAGGCCTATCCGAGCACATAGGAAGCGAAGCGTGCAGTGCCTGCCATTTGGCAACTTATCAGAGCTTCGTGAATACCGGCCACCCTTACAAGTTAAACGAGGCCGAGGATGTCGAGGCGGGCAACTACTATCCGTACACGGACGTTCCCAACCCGCCGTCGGGCGTGGCCTGGAGCGAGGTTGACAAAGTGATCGGCGGCTTCTGGTGGAAAGCACGCTTTATTCGTGAATCAGGCGCCATTATCACCGGTGCAGACGTACAGTACAACCTGGCCACCGGAGGCTGGGTTGACTACCACCTCATAGATGGGGTGCCAGAGGACAAACCGTACAACTGCGGTCCCTGTCACATGACCGCCTATCGTGATACCGGAAACCAGGAAGGCCACGACAGCCTGATCGGAACCTGGGCGTTTGGCGGCATCCAGTGCGAGGAATGTCACGGCGCCGGTAGTCTTCACGCTTCCACTCCCTACGAGATCGCAATGAAGATCGACCGCTCCAATGAGGGTTGCGGCAAGTGTCATATCCATGGCGATGTCAACATGATTCCGGCCAGCGGCGACTTCGTAAGGCATCATGAACAGTGGAACGAGATGTTTACCACCAAGCACGCGGCGATCCAGTGTGTTGATTGCCACGATGTCCACTACAGTTTGCATCCGGATAGTCCCGACCGCGATATGGCCATCAAGCTGACTTGCGAGAATTGTCACCTGGATGAAACAGAGTCTTTCGCCCGCAGTGATATCGAAGAGCACCTGAGCAGCCCGTTCGCACCGGGCTGCATCGATTGTCACATGCCGAAAGGAGCCAAATCGGCGGTGGCGGCGGGTACTTATGTTGGCGACGTGACGTCGCACCTGTGGCGAATCAATACCGATGTTGACGCCGAGTTCATCACCGGCGACTTTGCCAACGGCTATCTGACGGTGGAGTATACCTGTCTCAAGTGCCATACCGACGAGGATAAGGCCTGGGCATCCTCCAATGCCTCGCGTGCGCATGCCTCGAACACCGCTGATACCGATGCTTGCATGAACTGCCACGACGGTGCCAACAATCTCGCCCAGAAAGTGATTGCGGCCACCCGTCAGTGGGAGTTCTCGTTGCATGCAACCAGAGATCACTCCGATCGCAACAATGGATCTTGCGCAAAATGCCATACCAATGAAGGGTTCATAGCGGAAGTCACCGGTGGCAAGGTTGCCGGCGACGTCTGGAACGCCATCGGCTGTTTCACCTGCCACGATCCTCACACTAACGGATCGTTCGTTCTCAGGACAACCGACGAAGTAACCCTGGGCAATGGCACCGAATTCGACAATGGCCTTTCCAACCTGTGCGTCAACTGTCACAAAGGTCGTCGCGACGTCGCCACGTATGTTGTAGCGGGCAAGAAACTCAGTGGTCATTTCGGTCCGCACCACGGCAACCAGTCCGACATGCTCATTGGTGAAAATGCCTATGAGTATGCCGGTTACGATTACGCTAATTCCTGGCATACTTCAGGCATTACGGATCCTTGTGTCTCATGTCACTTCGATGAAGCTGATCGTTATGAACTCGGTGGACATACATTCAACCTGAAGAACGAAAACGGCGATGAAAACGGCGACGCCTGCAATGTTGATGGATGCCATGCCGACGCTTTTGAGATTGACAGTCTGAACAGAATTGCGAATGCAGACTTCGATAACAGTGGCGACACCGCGGGCGTTTACGATGAGATCGCAGGCCTGCTGGATGATCTCCAGGATGAGTTGATAGCTGCCGGTTTGCTCGAGTGGGTAGCTGACGAAGGCGCCTGGGAACCTACCGATGGTTTGGTCGTACCGAATGTCGACTCTGTGGGCGCCTTGTTCAATTGGACATTCGTCCATGAGGATAAGTCGCACGGCATCCACAACACTCGATATGCTGTGGGTCTGTTGCAATCATCGATCAACTACATGACGACCGGTGATCCCAACGGCGCTCCCGCTCGGAGACCTCTGACGTTGCTGCCGGCTCACTGATCTCAGATTTATTCACACAAAAGCCCCTTCATTCGGAGGGGCTTTTCTTATCTGACGATGTATCACAGTGGTC
>DAOVOW010000220.1 GCA_030629485.1 bacterium | reverse complement strand
GCTCGCTTAGGCTTAAGCGAAGAAGAGGTGGAGAAATTTAGCCTCCAGCTATCTAATATTCTGGAGAACTTCGAAATACTCAAGCAAGTAGATACAGCCAAAGTGTCACCAGCGACTCATCCCATCCCGCTACAGAATGTCTTAAGGAAAGATGATGTAGCTGACTCATATTCCCAAGCTGAAATTTTATCAAACGCACCAAAACAAGCCGAAAAATGTTTTAAGGTTCAATCAATACTAGAGTGAGCTCATCAGTTAAATGATTAGCGACATAGTTATCGCCATCGTAATTGGCTATCTCCTTGGCTCTATCCCTTCAGCATATCTTGCTGGTCGTCTGAGGAAAGGGGTAGACATCCGGGAGGTCGGAAGCAAAAACATGGGCGCTATGAATGTCTTCTACCAAGTCGGGCCGATGGAGGCTGTGCTAGTAACCCTGGCTGACCTGGGCAAAGGCGTAGGAGCAATTCTTTTGGTGCGGTGGGTGTCAGGTAACCCTCTGATTTCACCGTTTGATTTTCTTACCGGGCTTGCCGGCGCAGCTGCCATAATCTTTTATGTCGAGACAGCCAAACGGGGAAAGAAGCTGTTTGTACGCAAGATCGCCGGTTTGGAAGCAATTGATGAAGCGGTCGGGCGGGCTACCGAGATGGGTCGGCCGGTGTTGTTCATCCCCGGTATTAGCGACATGGACGATGTGCAGACGTTGGCGGCGCTGACTATCCTCGGACGAGTTTCGCGCACTATCGCCGATTACGACAGCAAGATTTTTATGCCGGTGTCCCGGTCATTGGTGATGACGGCGGCGCGTGAGACGATCAAGACCTCGTATCAAGCGGCCGGGCGTCCGGATGCTTACAGTGACGACATGGTCAACTACGTCACCGATGAACAGTTTGGATATGTCGCCGCAGTTGATGGTCTGATGGTTCGCGAGAAACCGGCAACCGTGTTTTTGTTGGGCGCTTTCTTCGCCGAGTCGCTGATTCTGGCTGAGACCGGTAACTCGATCGGCGCCATTCAGATTGCCGGGACGGCCCGTCCGGCACAGTTGCCATTCTTTATCGCCGCCTGCGATTTCACCCTGATCGGTGAAGAACTGTTTGCAGCCTCCGCCTACCTTTCAGGTGAACCGAGGATGTTAGGTTCACTCAAGGGTCAGGACGTAGGTAAGGCAATCGCCATGATCACGATTCTACTGGGCGTTGTGGCGGTGACATTGAGTGAGGCGTGGGATGTTGGAATAATGACAGACCTGCATGCCTGGTTGGTCAAGGTATTTTCCTCGAGTTGAACTTGATATGAGACAGCAAGTACCACTGTTAATCACGTTTATTGTCGGCTCCCTGTTGATCGTGTCGGTCTTCATTCCGCCGTTCGGGGACCTGGAGACAACATTCAATATCTGGTTCGACATCATCGCGGTGTTTGCCTTCTTCCTTGGCGGCGGCAACCTGCTTCGAGTCCATATAAACAAACTGAGAAAGCGGAAGCGAGACTGGGGTTTTTCGATCGTCACCATCGTTGGATTCTCTGTGATGCTGATCGCCGGCCTTTTCAAGATCGGCAACCCCGGCGACATCGCCTCAGCCGTGGATGCACCCGGCTCTCTGTTCTACGATATTTTCAACTCGGTGCAGTATCCTTTGAGTGCGACCATGTATTCGCTGCTGGCGTTCTTTGTGGCATCGGCGTCATATCGCGCCTTTCGAGCCAAGAATCGTGAAGCGACTCTCTTGTTGATCGCGGCGTTCATTATTCTTCTGGGCAGGACGCCGTTTGGAATGATGCTCACCAGTTGGGTCCCGGATTCCACGTCGCTTCTGCAGATTCCAAACTTAGCCCAGTGGATCATGAATTCCCCGAATTTGGCCGGACAGCGTGCTATTATGATTGGTATCGGGTTGGGTGTGATTTCGATGTCGCTACGGTTGATATTGGGCATTGAACGCTCGTATCTGGGAGGGGACAAGTGATGTCGAATCTCGGTGTGATCATCTCGCTGTTGGTAATTTTCGGCGGGCTGACCTGGCTGCTGTTTCGATCCATAAAAGGTCGTGAGGTCGATAGACGTGTCATTTTTGTTTTCATTTTTCTGGCTGTCGCTGCACCCATTCTCTTTCCGATCACGTTTCAGGAGCACGCCTCACCAGTCGTGAAAGGTCTTTTCGATCACATCGATAATCTTCCGCCGGGGTCACGTGTTCTTATTTCATTTGATTACGATCCGGCCATGGCGCCGGAGGTGCAGCCGATGGCCAACGCCATCTCGCTCCATTGTCTGGACAGAGGGCATAAGGTAGTCTTCATGTCTCTATGGGCCACCGGACAAACGCTCCTGTTCAACACGCTGCAGGATGTGATCCGGCCGGAGTTTCCCGACTTGATTGACGGCGTTGATTTTGTCAGTACCGGTTACAAGGCGGGCAACGAAGGGGTGCTCAATGTGATCGTGTCGGATTTCAAGAAAATGTTCCCCACCGATGTGAACGGAGTGCCGCTGGACAGTGCGGTGATATTCGATGAGATCAACTCGTGTGCCGATTTCGATTTGATCGTGGCTCTTGGTGGCGGTCGTCCGGGACCCAAGGAGTGGGTGTTGTTCGTGGGCGATCCGGCCGATGTGCCGATCGGTGTCGGCGTGGCGGCGGTGGTGGCGCCCCAGTTGTACCCGTACTATCCACGACAGATTATCGGAATGCTGGGTGGGGTCAAGGGCGCGGCCGAGTACGAATCGGAGTTGGCCCATCGTCACGAACGATTCAAGGATATGGCCCAGCCTGGTCTTAAGATGATGGGGCCGCAGACGCTGGCGCACATAGTTATCATGTGCTTCATCGTCATCGGCAACGTCGTTTTCTTCCGCAGTCGCAGGAGAGAGGGCCGATGAAGCGCACGACTTACATTGTGGTCGCTGGTGTGGTCCTGCTGTTTGGGCTGAGTTGGGTTCTTCATGCCGTATCGATGTCGGGTGAGGCAGATGGTGTTGCGCGCGCGTTCATGATCACGATTGCGGCCTTCCTGACTTTGGCGATCTACTCATTCCTGTACAAGGACAACCCGTTCTATAAGTTCGCCGAGCATCTCTATGTCGGTGTGTCGGCAGCCTATTGGATGTGTCAGGCTTTCTGGTCGACGATCGTCGGTAACCTCTTTCCCAGGTTATCGGAAGGTCTGTCCAATTACTTCCAACAACCGTACCAGGCCAGCGACTGGAACATTACATATTGGATCCCGGTGATTCTCGGCATCATGTTGTTGATGCGTCTCACCCAGAAGTACGGTTGGATGTCGCGCTGGCCGCTGGCTATGATAGTGGGTACCACCGCCGGGTTGAACTTTGTGCGCTATTTGCGCTCGGACTTCATCGTTCAGGTTTCTTCGACATTCATGCCACTGTTAGGCGAGGATCCGCACGGATGGCAAGGGTTCGGCGCTTTCTTCTCCAACCTGGACTTGTCTGCCAGCGGACAACTGGCGGCGATCGTATCCAACTGGGTGATATTCTTTGGTGTCATTTGCGGTATCATTTACTTCTATTTCTCCAAGGAGCATTCCGGCGCCTTCGGACGCGCGTCACGATTGGGTATCTGGATTTTGATGATTACCTTTGGCGCGTCGTTCGGTTACACAGTGATGGGTCGCATATCACTGTTGGTAGGGCGCATTACTTTCCTATTCAGAGATTGGCTGGAAATAATATCTTAAACGATTCTCTCATCAGACAGGGAGAAGCTTATGAATCATAGATTCCTGATAGTTGGCCTGTTGTTGCTGTTCGGTCTGTCCTCAGTCTGGGCTCAGACGGAACCGCCCGCGGTGGATAGTATGGTGGTGGATTCCACCGAACTCTTCCCGGCGGCGGTCTCTGATCTCCAGGTGGTTGACAAACCGAACGATCACGGTCACGCTGTCATCGTGACCTGGGAAACTTCGGCTGACGATGGCGGCGGTAAGAACAATGTGCTGCGGTACGAAATTTTCTATAGCACTTCGTTCGACGGTCCTTTCGACAGCGTGGGCGCGGTGCCGGCAGGCACGGGTGAGTTCAAGCACATCGGATCGAAAGAACCGTTGGACAGCGCGTTTGTACCTGACTACACCGACCTTTTTTATCAGATCGACGCTGTGACGGCTGATCCGACTATTCGCACCACCTCGGATGTCCTGGGTCCGGTGCAGTGTTCGGGTCAGTGGTTCAACACCGGACGCGTTCCGGTGCTGGTGGCGGTGCTGATATTCGGCGCGCTCACGGCGTTCTTCGTGCTGAGCGCCCGTCGCGGCAAGAAGCTGTACGTACGTCCGATCGGCGGTATCGAAGCGGTCGATGACGCTATCGGACGCGCCACCGAGATGGGACGTCCCATTCTATACGTGCTTGGTCTCGGTTCCGCGGCCGATGTAGCCACGATTGCCTCGTTCACGATTCTGGGCCGTGTCGCCAAGCGCGTCGCCGAGTATCAAACGGAGTTGATTGTGCCGACCTATGATCCGATTGTCATGTCGGTGGCACAGGAGGTGGTGAAGTCGTCGTACTTCGATGCCGGTCGACCGGAGGACTTCAAAGAGGACTGCGTCCACTTTGTCACCCAGTCCCAATTTGCATACGTGGCGGCGGTCAATGGTATCATGCTCAGGGAACTTCCGGCTACT
>DAOVOW010000331.1 GCA_030629485.1 bacterium | reverse complement strand
AGAGTGCGGCGGTCGACATCGGCGGGTATTTCGTATTCGACTCCATCCCGATCGGCAACCACGACATTGAAGTGATCTACTTTCCAGACGACGACACCCTGAGGCGGTTTGTGTCGGTACTGCCGGCCTCATCGCCGTATGGTGAGTACAGCCTGGCCAACAACGTCTGGAGCGGTGGTGGTGGAGGCAGCGGCTTGAGCCATATTGCCGGACGCGATACGGTATACTCGTCGCCGCAGTGTAATAACTTTTCCTTCTGGGTCATCAATAACAGTGGCAGCCAAATCACGGTCAACAGCATCACCTTGACCTACGCCACACCCACCGCCTACTATCGGTATGTGAGATGGGGCAGTACTACTGTTTTCAATTCCAATAATCCGAAAAACGGCAGCGGCGAACTTGCAACGTTCTCTTCAAACCAGTTCGTCAACGATGGTGACAGTGCTCAGGTTCGAATCGAGACCTTCAAGAATAGCACTATCGGTGGATCCAATGTTGACATGTCCAATGTCGACGTCACTGTGTTGCTCTCCGATGGTTCCACTTTCGATATAAGTTTTGGAGCCTGCCCATGATACGAGTTCGCAAGAATCACAGCGGCTTCACCCTGATCGAACTGATCATCGTGATCATTATCGTCGGAATCATGGCCACGGTGGCTGTGCGCAAGCTCGGAACATCATTGGAAACAGCCAAGTATGAACACACTAAGAAGGAGCTCAATGCTCTGACTGCGGCCATGGTCGGCAATCCGAGCCTCTTTGCCGAAGGCGCCCGGACCGACTTTGGGTATGTCGGCGATGTGGGCGCGCTGCCGCCCAACGTTGACGCGTTGGTGACCAATCCCGGCGGATACACAACCTGGGACGGACCTTATATCAGTCGCGGCGTTGATTTGAATGAGTTCAAACAGGACGGTTGGGGGACGGCCTATCTGTATTCGGACACGTTGCTCCGATCCACCGGGTCGGGGTCGAATATCGATAAGGTTATTGCTGTATCCTCCTCGGCACTCTTGGGCAACAGGGTGCAAGGGTATGTTGTCGATGCCGACGACGAAATGCCGGGGGCGATCTATCGTGATTCTCTGGTGATACGGCTGACCTATCCGGACGGCAGCGGTAACATCACGACCAGCACTACCAGTCCGACCGCTGAAGGCAGTTTCTCATTCAATGGTGTCCCTATCGGTAAGCAGAGGCTGAGCGTTATTTACACACCCGACAACGACACCACCACCTATACCGTATGCGTCACACCCCAGAGTGTCGTGAAAATGGCCGTCACCTTTCCGGCCGATCTGTGGTGATCATCGATCTTCGATCATGTCGGCGCACGAGGACGTACGCCGCCCACAACAATGCGTGCCGTCAGGTGTCTCCGCCTGACGGCCTCTGCTTGTGCAGACGTGTCGGGCAGAGAGAGGCTGTCTCAAGAGTGCCATGTTCCGTCGGTTCTTGGACCCGCCGAAGGCGGGGGTGTGAACCGACGGCTGTTTGTCTACCTCTTGGACAACAACTTACAAAGGAGCGACAGGTCACACACTTGGCTTCGCCGAGCGCAAGACCCGTCGCAACTATCTTTTGGGACAACCTCGAGACGCCCGGCACCACCCCGCTATATCAAGCGGCAGACCGGGAGGTCTGCCGGCCACAAAACAGACACTTTGCTCAAACCAGAGTAAACCGCCAGCCGCAGTAATACTGATCCCCCGCCTGCTCATCGGGCGGACATCCGATGCACTCCGTCTTGATCCGCGGATCGATAGCCTGCGCAAACCCGGCGTACTCCACCAGCCCGACCGACTTGCACGGGAACAAAGGCAACTGTTTGCGTCGGCGCGCTGACTGCACGCGACAGTTTATCATGTAGAACTCAAACGAATCGTCCGACTCATTTCGAATCGTCTGCTCATTCACCAGCGCGTACATTCTCAGACCAAGCGCCTTCTTCAGGCCGTCAAGGCCGCTATCCTCGGCGATACCGTGACGCTTCATTATGCGACGAGCTTCGATGGTCGTGAACCGTTTCCAGGCTTCAGTGTCAAGCTCGATCGCCTTCTCCAAACCGAACTGGCGCTCCACCGCCTGAAACCAGAGGCCGTCATGAGCCAGCCAGTTCTTGGCGAAATCGGCAAGAATGTTTTCGAGCTGAGTCCGGCTGAATTGGGCGAATTGGTCATTCATAGTTTTGTTCTCCATCGATTCTCCGTGCCGGAACCAGAATGGTAATTCCGACGCAACTGTTTACAAATAGTCTGTCATCCTTTATTATAGGGTGAACATGGAAGTTCTGAAAGATTTTAGACCGAATGTCCAGACGATGGTCTTACCTGGATTGGCCGGCATGATGACGGCAAAGATGAAAGCCATTGCCTATTATCTGACCGGGAGAACCGGCATGCGCCAAGAGTCCACGGCAGTCATCCATAACCGGTTGCATGTCAGGATGATAGCCGATGATCGTCAGGCTCTGCGGCGGCATGGTTTTCGCTCGTAATGGATATTTGGATGTCGGCATACGTCATATTATTGGGAGAAAATGAATGAGAACTCTCGGCCGTTTGACAATCTGTGTACTTTTCGCCCTGACTCTGGTCCCGCCCGTTTCGGCTGGACAAATAGCGGATAATCTAATTGAGCGAATATCATCCACCCCCTCCGATCAGAAGCTGTCGGTCTGGGTCGTCCTGCGATCTGAGTTAACGGACCGTCCTTTGAAGGCCGCCGCCGTCGACAAGCATACGCGCGAGGAACGCTACCAGACGGTCATGGCGCAGTTGCAGCAGAACAGCACCGAGTCTCAAGCGGCTTTGCTCAAAGCGCTCAGGCAGTATGAAGCGGCCGGCCGGGTACAGCAGGTCAAGCAGCACTGGCTGGTAAACGTGGTCGAAGTGGATATCGAAGCGGGCGCTATTGCCGATCTGGCGCAGCACGATGACGTCGACATGATCTACGCCGTGCCCCGACTCACCGCCATCGTACCGGACAAATCCGACGCCACCAGCACCCTGGCGGCCGGAGTGAGCGTACATCTGGAGTTTATCAATGCCGACGATGCCTGGGCGGCGGGCTACACCGGTGAAGGTCGGTTGGTCTGTTCGTTTGATACCGGTGTCGATGGTGACCATCCGGCGCTTTCAGAAAGTTGGAAGGGGAACGACGGCAATTATGCCGCAGCCTGGTTCGATCCGCGCTACGACGGCCAGGACACTCCACACACCATCCCTAATTGCGGTTATAAAACCTGCAACCCCGCCCATGGCACTCACACGATGGGCAGTATGGTTGGGCGAGATGATAGCAATACCACCGGCGTGGCGCCCGACGCCCAATGGATCTCGGCGGCGGTGATCGATGTCACCGGGACGTCGATTATCGATGCCTTCGAGTGGGCGGCCAATCCAGACGGCGACGCCAACAGTATCGACGACGTGCCGGATGTGATCAACCACAGTTGGGGCGT
>DAOVOW010000170.1 GCA_030629485.1 bacterium | reverse complement strand
ATCGGGATGGTTGTTGGTGACCTTGCGGAAGTAGATGATGGCCTGCGGGTCACCGGCTCCCTCCTCGGAAACCTGCGTGAAAACGTGCAACACGTGATTCCCGTCCGGATGCTCCTGGTAGCGCATCGATGGCCAGATGGCGGATTTCAGAGAATCCGTCACAAGCTGACCGGTAGCCCAAGCCAACGTGCTGTCCGGCACGCGACGGTTCATGCCGAAGAAGGCAAAACCGGCGCCGAAGTCCCAGTAAGTGTGCCCCTGGTAGCCGCCACCCTGGTTGTTGTGACCACTGAGAACGGCACGGCCGTCTTCGGTGACATCCATTGTAACGTAACCGGCGTATTCACCGTCCGGCTGGATCTTGGTCTGGCCAAGGAAAGTACCAGCAGAACCGCCGCCGGCGTAATAGACGTTGTAGGAGTAGTGGCGGTTCACCGCTTCTTCCGTAGCCAGCCTCATCCATTCAAAGTGAATCATGAAGCCTTCACCACCGGCAACATCGTTGCCCCAGTCGGTATGACGACCCATACGGCCGTTATGCTGGTAGTCGTAGTAGGTGTCACCGATCTTAACGCCCGGCCACGGGGCACGGGAATCAGAGACCTTACCCAACGATACACCTTCACTCGGCTGTGAAACAGCGCTCGCATCGAGTGAACCGGTATTGGTCGCATCCGGGTACGGGAGCGCATAGTGCATCGATTTATACACCAGCGGGTTGATCACTCGCGGTGATTCATCGGGCGATTTGACGGCATGAGCCGACATCGCCACAAAAACGACCGCCAGTAAGGAGAGAACCACAATTGTCGAAATTCTCCTTGTCATTCAATTGCTCCTTTCGAGAGATGAAAGTTCCCAACTTATTCTGCCTTCAAAACCAACTCGGATCGAATCGGCATCGGTTATGAACCGACCGACGAGTCCTCCGAGCATCAGTTCCAAATGCCATGCAATCGCAACGATTACTTATGTCTGCGAGACACCTCCTTTCCCGAAACCAAACAGACAAGCCCTAGCAGTGACCTCGTGCGGTTTCCGGTTTGATCGTCCTGAAGCTCAAGGTGTTTAAGTAAACTCTCAACAAGCCTATTCCAGCTTAGGACTTCCCTAAGCCAACACGTGCAGAGACAGCCGGACACGGCTATCTCGTATGAATGCTTCGTGAAAAATCGCTGATACCAAGCGACAAAACGTAAGACTAAAAAGTCACCGGTCGTTTTTCACCTACGAAGACCATAGTATAAATAATGGCTAATGCGAAGGATGTCAAGTCTTTTCGCATTGCAGACTAACAAAAATCCGGTTGGGCTGCCGTCTCTGATGATTTTGCCGTACTGAACAAAAAGCCGCTCAGAAAGCGGCTTTTTGTCGAATCGCTGGAGGCGAGTTGGGCGCAATTATTGCGGCGGTCGTGGTCCGGCGTGATAGAGAAAGTTAATCATATAGACGATGTCGGCAACATCCACCGTTCCGCTCATGTCAGCGTCGCCTGCATCCATCGGATTAGGCGCCGCGCCGCCTCTGAAGATGTAGCTTGCCAGCACCACAATGTCGTTCAAGGTGTATTTATTGTCGCCGTCAACATCGCCTCTAAGCAGGCTCACGACATTGAGATGAGTGATCATGGTATTGACCGGACCGCTTGAGTCTGTGGCTATGAACGATATCTCGTAAACCTGGCCAACCTGGCCGAAGTCAGCCGCAAAGTAGTAGGTGCCCACGCCGCCGGTTGTATCCCAGGTAGCGTTGGTAATCACCGGTGTCGCTTCCAGCGTAACCGGCGTGCCTTCGGGATCGGTGGCGGTCAGCGCCTGAATCCACGGGAAGTCAACGAACACATCGATAGTATCCGGCAGTGTTACCGACCATACCGGCGGCTGGTTGCCGGCCTCAGCTACGTTAATCTCAATGATCTGGGTGTCTGCGGCCATGTCGTTGTCGGTAGCGATATACGAGAGGAAGTACTGTCCGGCCTGGGTGAAGTCAGGTGTGAATGAGAAAATGGCCATGTCATTCGAGGGTTGATCGAGGGTGTAGTTGCTGTCGGGCAGATTCTCAACCACCAGCGTCGGGATATCGCGATCGTCTACAGCCTGAGCGTTAAGGCTGAAAGTCTGACCTTCAGTGATGCTGAACGGCCAGAGGCTGTCGGAGAAATTGATGCTCGGCGGCTGGTTGCGATCGTACGCATGGATCGTCTGAGTGCCCGTGGAGTCTCTCAGGTCGGGATCGAACTCGTCAATGGCGTGGAACTTCAGGTAGTACAGAGTCGGGTCGTCGTTACCCTGACTGTAGTCCGGCACGAACGTCAGCAGGCCGACCTGGATCGAGTCTGTATCGTTCCATGTGATATCGAAGGTCATATTGGGCAGCAGACCGCCGGTACCATTGACGTCGGGCTGAATGTCCGGCCGTGAGCCGTCATAATCCCAAGCCCAAACCGTGAACAGCAAAGTGTCAAGCTCCATGACCGAATCCGGCTGGCCGAACGGGATCAGCGACCAGGGCGCACGGTTGACGTCGATCACCGTGATGATCACCTCGGCCGAATCAACATCGCTGGGGAAGTCGGCGTCAGTGGCGTAGAACATGATATCGTAGGAGCCGGAATCATCGTAGGTGGTGGTCCACTCAAACGTGTAAATGCCGTCATCATCAGTATCATCGAAAGTAGCACTGCCCGGAAGGGCCGAACTGGTCAATATCGGCGGCGGACCGTCCACATCGCTAGCAGCAACCGGGAACGAGACGATGTTGGGTTCGTCGACGGTGACGTTGGAGAGCGAATCCAGCTCCGGCGGCTGGTTGCCGGCCTCGGTTACATTGATGGTGAGGGTAGCCGCAGTCGAGTCGCTGCCATCATGGGCGAAAATAGTGATGTCGTAGAGGCCCGCCTGACGGAAGTCCGGTGCAAAGGTAAACCAGGCGACGCCGTTGCCTGAGTCGACAAAGGTAAAGTTTTCCGGGACGGTCAGCGTATCCACGCTGTAAGTGACCAACTCCAGTTCCGGATCCTGCGCCGTCAGGCTGTCGGTCAGGACCAATCCCTCGGTTATCGTGAAGGTTGGAATAGGATCGAACACCGGTACCTGATTGCCGGCCTCCTGCACCTGAATCAGAACCAACTCCTCAGTCACGTCCATACCGTCATCGGCGAAGAAAGTGACCGCATATAGTCCGGCCTGGAGGAAGCTGGGGTTGAAGGTGTAAGTACCCGTACCGTCGAGGTTGTCGACGAAGCCGGCGTTTTCATGCAAGGTATCGACCGACAATATCGGTGGCAGACCGCCATCAGGATCGCTGGCAGTAACATTGATCACCAGCGTCTCGCCTTCCAAAACGGTCTGCGGTCCGATAGAGTCGAGAACCGGCGGGATATTGGTGCCGACTGTTGTTATCTCAACATCCATCGTCGTGCTCAACTGCGGCGTGCCCTGATCGATGGCCATGAACGTTGCCGTATCGACACCCTCCTGGCCATGGTCGGGGTGGAAAATAAAGCGACCGGTGTTGTCACCGTAATCGACGAAAGTGCCGTTGGTCGGCAGCGAGAGGGCGGTCAGGAAAACCACGCCGGCAGTGTCGCCGTCGGTCGTGTCGGAGGCGGTAACGAGGAAGGTGAGCGAATCACCCACGGCAACGCTGAACGGTCCGGCCGGCTCAAAGGCGGGCGCCTGGTTGGTCTCGAGCGTTGTAATGACGAAAGTAGCCGAGTTGGCCAGGTACGGTGGGGCGACTTCGGATGCAAAAATGCGAACCGTATCCATCCCGGCATCGAAGTAGTCGGGTGTGTAAGTAAGAACGGCCACCCCGTTGCCGCTGTCGACGAAGGTGATGTGGTCCATTAGAGTGTTGGCGGATATAGTCACAAATCCACCCTCGGGATCACTGGCCGTGATTACCATTATCAGCGTGTCGCCTTCGTAGACGGTAGTATCGGGGATAGGATCTATTACTGGTGGCTGATCGCCGGATTCGGTGACCGTGATATTAACCACCTCGGAATCGATCAGCGCCCCGTCATCAGCGTAAAAAATGACATCGTATATCCCCGCCTGCAGGAAGTCCGGTGTCCAGTCGAAGATGCCGGAGCCGTCGAGGTTGTCGATGAAACTCGCCCCGGTCGGCAGTGTCCCGGTGGATAGCGCGGGAATGGTGCCGTCGGAGTCGCTGGTGGTGACTGTAAAGGTTAGGGTGAAACCCTCAGTCGCCATCTGCGCGCCGATCGAGTCAAGTACCGGTGCGTGGTTGCCCGATTCATTGACGGTGATCAGGACCTCTTCACTATCGATCAAGGCGCCGTCATCAGCGTAGAACGTGACGTTGTACGTTGCCGCCTGAGTGAAATCGGGTGTCCAGTCGAAGACGCCACTGCCGTCGCCGTTGTCGACGAAGATCGCACCGGTGGGTAACGTCGAAGTTGACAAGGCGGGGATGGTGCTGTCGGCGTCAGTAGCAGTCACGGTGAAGTTCAGAAGGATCCCCTCGGTGATCGTCTGTGGACCGATGGCGGCCAGCACCGGGGGCTGGTTACCGGCGTCATTAACCGTAATGGTGACAATCTCGCTATCGGGAAGAGCTACACCGTCGTCAGCGTAGAAGGTGACATCGTATATTCCTGTCTGCGTGAAATCCGGCATCCAATCAAAGATACCGGTACCGTCACCATTGTCGACAAAGGTCGCACCGGTAGGCAGGACCGAGGTTGTCAAGGCCGGGATAGTACCATCCGGATCGGAGGCCGTCACTACAAAGTTGAGATTGACCCCTTCGTCAGTCAACTGTGGTCCTATCGGCGCCAACAGCGGCGGCTGGTTGCCGACTTCGTTAACCGTGATCTCGACTATCTCGCTGTCAAGCAAACTGCCGTCACTGGCGTAGAACGTTACGCTGTGCAGCCCGGCCTGAGTGAAGTCCGGCGTCCAATCGAAAACACCGCTGCCGTCACCGTTGTCGATAAATGTCGCGCCGGTTGGTAAGGTCGATGTTGACAAGGCCGGGATGGTGGCGTCCGGATCTGACGCAGTGATACCGAAACTGAGATTGACGTTCTCATCGGTCGCCTGCGGACCTATGGCCGCCAGTACCGGCGATTGGTTGCCGGATTCGCTGACCGTGATCACGACCTCTTCGCTATCAATCAAGGCGCCATCGTCGGCGTAGAAGGTGACATTGTGTATCCCGGCATCGGTGAAGCCGGGGGTCCAGTCGAAAACACCGCTGCCGTCGCCATTGTCAATGAAAGTCGCCCCGGTCGGCAGGGTCGAGGTCGACAAGGCTGGTATCGTTGCATCCGGATCAGTTGCGGTGACACCGAAGTTCAGATTGACGTTTTCAGT
>DAOVOW010000328.1 GCA_030629485.1 bacterium | reverse complement strand
ATAGACGGTATCGACACCGCCACTCCGGCCGGCCGTCGCGACCGGGCCATGCTGGAGCTTTTGTACGGTTCGGGGCTGCGAGTCTCAGAACTGCTTAACCTCAAGACCAGTGACATCGAGTTCGAGGCTGGTTTCCTCAGAATCGTCGGCAAGGGTAACAAGCAGCGACTGGCTCCGCTGGGGGAATACGCTGCTCAAGCCCTGAACACCTATCTGGACCATCTGCCGAAAACGGCGACCGGCGGCGGACTGGTTTTCTTCAACAGGCAGGGACAGCCCTTTTCGCGAACCGGATTATGGAAAATCATCCGGCGGGCGACCTTGAAAGCCGGCCTCGCCAAGAAAGTGTCACCACACACTTTTCGCCATTCTTTTGCCACCCACCTGCTGGAAGGCGGCGCCGATCTGCGCGTGGTGCAAGAAATGCTGGGTCATGCCGATATATCTACCACACAGATATATACGACCGTTGACCGGGATTACCTGATTGCAGAGCACAAAAAGTACCATCCTCGAGAATTGGCCGGGACCGAAGACGGCTGACCGTCCCCACCAGACTACCTACCATTTCGCCATCAGGCAGATCGGATTTGATCTCGACTTCCACCTGGAACCGATTTACCGACAATACGACACTACCTTCCACCATTTCTTCACCTTCGGTGAACTGATCACCATCTGCCGGCGCTTCGAAATTGACGCCATAATCATCGGCGGCCGAGGCGAATTTTCGGAGGAAATCGAACTGACACGGGCTATCAAACAAAACATCTTCCTGTCGATCATTCCGGTGGTCCTGTACCATCCGGAGCCCGCCGACACCACCATCCTGGCCGCCTTTGAAAACGGCGCTGAGGAGTTCCTCTACGGCGACTGGAAGAAGCGCCATGTGCAGGTTCGGATACGAAGACTGCTCGAACGCAGCCGTCGCGACCTGTCAATCAACCCATCGTCGCACCTGCCCGGTCCGAGCATTATCGAAGCTGAGATCGCCCGCCAAATCGCCAAGCAGATGGAATTCGCCGTCTGCTACGCCGACCTGGACAATTTCAAAGCCTACAACGACTACTACGGTTACCACCGAGGCGACAAGATGATCCGGTTGACGGCCTGGGTGATCAAGGATACCGTGTTCGATCTCTGTCGTGAAGGATTCGTCGGGCACATCGCGGGGGACGACTTCATCTTCATCATCCCGGCCGACATGATTGACGTTATCTGCAGCAGTATCATCAAGACCTTTGACGCTCTGATTCCATACCGCTACGAGACCGTGGATCGCGAACGGGGATGCATCACCACCAAGAGCCGTCGCGGCGAGTTGGAGATGTTTCCGCTGTTGACGATATCGATAGCCGTCGTAGTGAACAATAACGGCAAGTTCGGGCACGTGGGCGAGCTATCTAAAATGCTGGCCGATTTGAAAACGGCGACCAAACGCAAGTCCGGCTCCAACTACATGATCGAACGGCGGAGGAAGTACTGAGGCTGGCGTTTCAACGTCATGCTGAGCGGAGTCGAAGCACGAGCGCAGTAACGTCATGCTGAGCGGAGTCGAAGCATAACGTTTGGCAAAACACACCCCTAAATCCCATCTCAATAGGGGACTTTGACTCATCCTCGTAGGTCAGGACTGACCTACGGAGAGAAGGCTGCTATCTATTGACCAGAAGAATCTGCTTGGTGCCACTGCCTCATCCCCCTTGACAACCCCTCCGAAACCCCTTTATTGCCCCTCTCGAAAATCTGCGGCCGAGCCGCAATTGAACGTATGCTAAGGTAAGGATTGATATATGCGCCTATATGAATTCGAAGGTAAAGAACTGTTCCGGAAGTTCAAGATACCCGTCAGCGAAGGGCGGATCGCCCACACTCCCGACGAGGTCTACGAGATCGTCAGCGAGTTGAAATACCCGGTGGTGCTCAAGTCCCAAGTGCTCACCGGCGGACGCGGCAAAGCAGGCGGTATCAAAACGGCCGACGGCGCCAACGAAGCGCGCACTGTCGCCGAGCAACTGTTCAAGCTCAAGATCAAAGGTTTTCCGGTCGAAACGATCCTGATCGAGCCAAGACTCGAGATCACACAAGAGTACTACCTCGGCGTAACTATCGATCGTGCCAAGTACAAACTGGTCGTGATCGCCTCCGGTGAGGGCGGCGTCGATATCGAAGAAACCGCCGCTAAAACCCCCGACAAGATTTTCAAACAGTCACTCGGCATCGAAGAAGAGCTCTACACCTTCGACGCGCTCGCTATCGCCAAGAAGATAGGTATCCCCGGAGCACTACTGAAAGCCGCCGCCGCCATCATTGTCAACCTGTACAACATGTTCCGCAAGTACGACGCCAAGCTGGTCGAGATCAACCCGTTGGTGCTCACTGGCGACGGCAAACTGAACGCCGCCGACAGTCGCGTGTCGCTTGATGATGACGCGGTTTTCCGCCATCCCGAACTCAAGGAACCGGGGATTGAGAAGCGCCACGAGGAGGGCGAGATGTCCCCGCGCGAACAGCAGGCGACTGATTGGGGTATCCCCTATCTCGATCTCGACGGCGATATCGGCATGTTCCCCGGTGGCGCCGGGTTCGGCATCATGGGGAACGATTTCATTCACTACTACGGCGGCAAGCCGGCCAACTTCATGGACTCCGGTGGTGGTCCCTCACCCGAACGCATCGCCAAAATGCTCGTGCTTCTGGATGAAAACCCCGGCGTCAAAGTGATCTTCGGCGCCCGCTTCGGCGGCATCAGTCGTTGCGATGATTTTGCCAAGGGCGTGCTCATGTTTCTCAAAGACCACGGCTTGTCCAAACCAATGGTGATGCGCATGACCGGCAACATGTGGCAAGAGGGCGTGCGCATTTTCGACGAAGCCAAGAAGGAGAACCCGGAGTTGTTTGCTAACGTGGAGGCGCACGGGATTGAGACCCCAATCGAGGAGATTTCCAAAAAGGCTGTTGAACTGGCCGCAAGAGAAGGGGGCAACTGATGGCTATCCTCGTTGACAAGAACAGCAAGGTGATGGTGCAGGGGATTACTGGGGGCGCGGGCAAATTTCACACCGAACGGATGCTTGAGTACGGCACCAGTATCGTCGGCGGCACCTCCCCCGGCAAGGGCGGCCAGGATATCCTGAGCAAACCGGTGTTCGATACCGTGGCCGAGTGCGTCGAAAACACCGGCGCCGATGTGTCCGTGATTTTTCTACCGGCGAGGTTTGTCAAGGAAGCGGCCATCGAAGCCATCCGCGCCGGGATCAAGTTCCTCGTAGTCATACCCGAGCATATTCCGATCCACGATATGCTGCACGTGCGTCGAGAAGCGGTGGCGCGCGGCGTCACGGTGATCGGCGGCAACACCGCCGGAGTCATTTCCCCCGGTCAGGCTAATCTTGGCATCATGCCGGACATCGCCTTCAAACCGGGTCGGGTTGGCACAGTGTCACGATCCGGTTCGATCACCTACTACGTGGCCGACACGCTCACACAGTCAGGCT
>DAOVOW010000277.1 GCA_030629485.1 bacterium | reverse complement strand
TGGTCAATCTCACCATAATGTCGCTGACTACCTGACCTGGTCTTCTCGGTAAAGTTTGCACCTGGAAAGCCGACATGTTTTACCAAGGAGATAATTCAGTCATGCCGGCTGGAATCGACCAAAGGATGAAGCTATGACCCAGAAGGTCAAGATAAACGCTGCCCGCATTCTCGTGATTGACGACGAGCCCGAAATCACTGAGATCGTCGAGACCTTCCTGGTAGAATCAGGCTATCAGGTAGCCGTTGAGAATCTACCCGGTGAGGCGGTCGAAAAGGCACGCGCTTTCAAGCCCGACGTGGTCCTGCTGGACATCATGATGCCCGGCGTAGACGGTTACGACATCTGTCAGCAACTGAAGGCAGACCCGCAGTTCACCGGTGTACCAATCATCTTTTTGACCGGCAAGGATAGAAGCGACGACATGGGGCGCTCGTTCCGTTCCGGCGGCGATATGTTTATCAAGAAGCCGTTTTCCTGCGAACGGCTCCTGGAAATCGTCAATATCGTCCTGCTGTCGACCGGCAAGCATTGAGCCGGTCGGTGATTTTTTTGTTGACATTTATTGTGCGCCGCACTATAATAGAGTGAGTGCGTAATGAGAATCATTAAGCGATACAGTAATCGGCGCCTGTACGACACAACCGATAGTCGCACTATTACCCAGTCTCATCTGGCCTCGATGGTGCGTGAGGGCGCTGATGTAAAAATCGTGGATACTGCCTCCGGGCGCGATATCACGCTGGCCGTGCTGGGGCGGATCATGATCAGTGAGGCACCCCGGTGGGGTGACAGACGACAGACCAAAGAAGTGTTTTCCAAGCTCATAATGGTAGGAGGTGAAAAGTCCATGTCTATTCTGAAGAACACCGTGTTGGCGTCGATCGGCGCCTTCCAGGTCACCAAGGCCAAGGCCGAGAAGGTCATCGATGATCTTATCAAAAAAGGTGATCTGGACAAGTCCAAACGCAAACAGGCTGTGATGGAGCTATTGGACAAGGCCGAGGAATCTACTTCCCAGTTGAAGGAGAAGGTTCTCAAAGAGGCCGGTCGAGCTCAGCAGGAAGTGACCGGCGCGGTCAAGAAACTCAACCTGGCCAGGCAGTCTGACATGAAGAAGCTTGAGACCAAAGTGGACAAGTTGGCCAAACAGATTAGGAAGTTCGAGAAGAAACTGGACAGTCTTTGATTGACTGTCGGTAAAGGTCTGGGTGGGGGAGTTAGTCGTTGGTGTTGTTGAGCAGTTGCTCCAGTCCGGACTCATCGATGACGGTCGTTCCGAGTTTCTGCGCTTTGGTCAGTTTTGATCCGGCGTCGGCTCCGCTCAGGAGATAGTCCGTTTTCGTTGATACCGCGGAGGCAACTTTCCCACCGTGCTCTTCGATCAGGTTCTTGAAGTAGCCACGCGGTTGTGACAGCGTGCCGGTGATGACAAAGGTCTTGCCGGCAAGTTTCCCTGTTGCGGCAGGTGATTGGAAAACCGGAAACTGCACACCTCCTTCGCGCATTCGTTTCAACATCGATTGATTGCCTTCGTTGGCAAAAAAGTCCCCGATACCGACGGCGATGTTCGGACCGATTCCGTCTATCGCCGTCAGTTCCTCGATAGAGGCAGTCTCAAACCGTTCGAACGTCTCAAACTGTGCCGCCAAGAGTCCGGCGGCAGCCTCCCCGACACCGGGAATACCCAGAGCATAGATCAACCGTGGCAGTGGTGTGGCGCGCGAATGATCGATGGCATCGAGAAGGTTCTGAGCCTTCTTGTCGGCCATCAGGTCAAGCGGCAGGAGTTGTTCTTTGGTCAGGAAGAAAAGATCGGCTGGGTTCTTGACCAGTTCATTGTCAATGAGTTGGCGGGCTAATTTGCCGCCGAGTCCCTCGATGTCGAAACCTGGCTTGGAAGCAAAGTGAAAAAGACGTCCCTCCAGTTGGGCCGGGCAAGCCGGGTTGAGACAGCGGTGTGCGGCTTCGCCCTCCGTGCGTGTGAGGGCGCCGTGGCACGACGGACACTCGACGGGGAACTTTGCAGCCTTCGTGCTCGCCGCACGCCTGTCTTTGTCGACCTCGACGACTTCGGGAATAACATCCCCGGCGCGACGCACCGTCACGGTGTCACCGGGTCGAACATCGAGTCGCCTCAACTCGTCTTCGTTATGCAAGGAGGCGTGGGTGACCGTAACTCCGGATACCCGCACCGGCTCCAGCCGGGCCACCGGCGTGATCACGCCGGTGCGACCGACCGAGAACTCGATTTCTTCCACCACTGTCTGCGCTGTTTCGGCCGCGAACTTCCAGGCCACGGCCCAGCGCGGCGCGCGCGATATCTGTCCCAGGATGGTTTGTTGGTGGAATCGGTCTACTTTAACCACCATTCCGTCGATTTCATAGTCGAGTCGCTGCCTTGCCGCCAGCAGTGACTCGAAAGCTGTTTCCGCACCTTCAGCCCCGGTGGTGGATGCGATGAAATCATTGATGAGAAACCCCTCACGATGCAGCAGTGCCATGACACTCTGGTGCCGGTCGAGCGATGCCAAATTGGTGTCGGAGATACCATAAGCGTAGAACAGGAGCGGACGCGATGCTGTAACCGAAGAGTCCAGTTGCCTCAGCGACCCGGCGGCGGCGTTACGCGGGTTGGCCAACGGCGGCAGATTGTCGGCGGCCAGCGTTTCGTTCAGGCGGGCAAAGGCCGACTTCTTCATGATTACCTCGCCGCGCACTTCCAGCAGAGGGTAGCGTTTGGCTGTCTCCTCCGACAGTCTTAGCGGGATGGTTGGCAGCGTTCTGAGATTAACGGTGATATTCTCACCGGCCTTGCCGTCGCCGCGCGTGGAACCCAGAACGAACAGGCCGTGCTCATAAACCAATTCTACGGCCAGGCCGTCGAGTTTGGGCTCTGTGATATAGTCGATTTCGCCGGACGTCTCGAGTCCTTCCTTGACCCGCCGATCGAACTGAGCGAATTCCTCGGCGCTGGTGACTTTCGAGAGCGACAACATCTGGACACGGTGTTGAACCGTCTCAAACTTCTTCGAGACCGGTGCGCCCACCCGTTGGCTGGGGGACTCGGGAGTGACTAACTCCGGAAACCGGCGCTCGATTTCAAGCAGGCGATCGAAAAGACGATCATATTCCGCATCGGAGATAGCTGGGTTGTCATCGACGTAATAGAGGCGGTTGTGGCGGTTGACCTCGGCGCGCAGCTTCTTCAGCTCTGCTGATATCTTTTCGTCTGGTGCAGCCATGGCGGCAATAAAGAAGCGTCGAACGAAAGTGTCAACAACTATGCGGACTGGTGTCGGCGCAGAAGCTGTTTGCGGAAGGCAGCGATTTCCTGTCCGGCCAGGTCATCTTCGATATCATCGATCCAGATTGCCGCCAAATGGTCATTGTCGTCGGTTTGCAGGATCACATTGTCTGATATGTGGAAACTGCGCCATGGTGAGTTGTGCGTGAATTGCAAGTGCAGCCGGGTCTGTGTTTTATTGGTCGTGAGTTGAGGTTCGCTGATAGCCTCCCGGAAGTCCAGCCAGCGGATATCGGCCAGCTCGGCCATGGAGGGCATAATCAACTCGTTGTCGACTTTCCAGCCGCGACGGGGCAGGGTTACCTCGATAAAGATCAGACGAGCGTTACGGTCGAATTGCAGGCTGACGAACTCAGACTCCAAATAGGAGAAGAATCGGTGTTGCGGTGCAAAGGCGCCGATCTGGACGTAGAGCGCATCTTCTTCCAATTGATAAAAACCCCGGCCGGGCGCTATCGGCTCGGTCGGGGTGGAGATTCTCAGTCTGGCCGACTGGATCGTCACGGCATCAGAGTTCCTTCAGACGGTCCCGGGCTTGCTCCGCCGACAGGGTGCCGGGGAAATCGTCGACCAATTGCTGGTAGATAACTTTGGCCTGGTCCTTGTGCCCGAGTTCTTCGTGAGAGCGAGCCAGCTTGTAAAGCGCCCGGTCGATGTTGGACGAACTCCTGTGCTCGTTGGTCAGGTACTCGAATTCGGTAACGGCTTCGGCGAACTTGTCCGACATATAATAGCTCTCACCGATCCAGTAATAGGCGTTCGGTACGTTATCATGTTGCGGACAATGTTCCAGGAAATTCCGAAAACCAGC
>DAOVOW010000204.1 GCA_030629485.1 bacterium | reverse complement strand
GTTACGAGAGGTTTTTCAACCTTTCCGAAAGCGGGCATCCGGTGACCCGTTGATTCAGATAGATTCCGGCCTGCGCGGGAATGACTCGCAGCGCAAGGAAGTTGCTGTTCTGCCCTTCGCTTCGAGTATCTCCATAGTCGGCCGCCACTCATGCGGCACGCTTGAGATGTTCGGACACGTACAGATTTCATTTTCGCCTTAACGGCCATTCTGTCTCCGGCGTCAGTCTGACTTCACTCTGGTCTGACGGACGCGTGGGGGGCCTTCACCACCCACCGGTAAATCAGTTATAGTTAGTATCGGCATGATTGTGCAGATTCTGCACACCCGACTCGACTATAGAAGTAAGAAGAGTCCACCAACACAAAAACCGGTTGCCATTTCGGTTGTGTGGAACATATTAGGCCAGTCAAGTGGAAACTACGCCGACTAAGTTGCGTACTATAATACGGGCGGTTGAACGCCCGGAGTAGCAATGTGAACATATTTCCGGGACCCGACACCAGGTGTGTATGAGTTATTTGTCTGACAGCAACGATACCCTCGAATTCCTTCGTGACCGCGGACGGCGTTACTGCGCGGATCCGTGGGATGTCAGCAGAGGCAATGCCGGCAGAACCAAAGCGGCAGCGCTCGATCGGCGGTCTTGGTGGTTACTGTTCGCCCGGCTCCTGGTAGCTGCTGCTTTGACTCTGGCTCTGGCTGCCGAGGCATGGACTCAAGCAGCGCCTCCGCGACCACCTGACGACGATGCGTCACCGGGTCGGGTCAGAGTTGTGCTCAGAAGCGACGCGCGCGAACTAGCCGGCGACTACCTGGCCTTCCTCAATCAGATTCAGGTTCTATCCGAGGACTACGATCGGTACTTCTCTGACTTCCATCAGGAGCACGCAGAGAAGCTTCAGCAGCAGCTTAGGAAGATCTCCATCAGTCTCAGCGATAGCGCCTATTTCAGCGACTTCACGCAACTGAACAAAGATCTGGCTCGACTCCACGATGAACTGCGGCTGCAAGAGGAGGAATTGGCCAGGCTATTTACGGAGAAGGCTCAAGAGAAGAAATCCCGCCGAAGCGCCGATGTTTCGTCGGATCTGAGGATCCGCCGCCTGACCAGCAGTTTACTCCGCGAACTGAATATGTTGAACACCCAACTGGAAGAGGATATCAGCGAGCGATTCGCCGCCGACAAAGTGACCTCGGCAATTGTGCAGCAGTATATCAAAGCGGCGATTGTGACGGCGAACATAGAGAGAGAGGCTGGCCAACGTGCGGTGGTTGTCAGGATCGGCCAGGGGGAGTGTTTGGAACCGATGGTTATTGAATTGGATTTGAAAGAGCTTGAAGGTCTCACTGACGCGCTGAAGGATATCGAGTTGTATGAAATCGGAGTGCCGTTGCCTTCACCCAAGCCACCCAAGGTCCATCGCCTGCCCGGAGGGACCGTCATTAGCTCCGTTGACCCGCCGCCGCTGCCACTCGCCGAGGTCGGAGATAAGCCGATAGTCTATCATCGTAGGTCAGGTGAAACCGGGCTGACGCTCCAGATCGTCGACAGCACGCGCACCACATCGGCCACAACGCCGATCTACGTAATGAACTCTTTCGGATCTCTCGAGATTGAAGGCTGGGACCGTGACTGGATCCTGATCAGCGCCGAAATCGAACTCGCCGCTGAGAATCCCGAGGAAGCTGACGCTTTGGCTGAACGCATCGATATCAGAATCCATAACAAGGCCAGCGCCATCTACGTCGAAACGATCCTGCCACAGTTGACCGATCCGCAGACCAGAGTGGTCAGTGCCACCATTGAAATCAAAGCGCCAATCGACAACCCCTTGAACTGTCGCAACTCGCACGGAAAGGTTTACGTGGCTGGGTTCGACAACGGCGTAAAACTTAACACCAATCATTGCGATGTCAACCTGCGCGGTATTATCGGCGGTGTGGAAGTCATTAACAGTATGGGGCGGCTTATTATCTCCGATGTGTCCGGTCGCATGGAACTGAGAAACGCCTATGAACTGCTGGAAGTGTCGCGCTGCAAGGGACTGATGACAATCGAGAACGCCTTTGCCCGGATTGAACTATCCAACTGCTCCGGAAACGTCAGAGTGCGCAATAGTGGCGCGATAGATGTGTCGGACCATACCGGCGATCTGGAGATCGACAACAACAACGGTGTTGTTACGGTCCGGAACCTCGACGGTGATCTGCAGGTGGTCAGTTCGTTACACCCGGTTGTTATCGAGAACATTCGTGGCTCAGCCGGACTGGAGAACGTGCGCGGCGCTATTCGGATTGATGGGGTCGAGGGCCCGCTGGCGGCCAGCAATATCTATGGGAGCATCACCGCCTCGGCGCTGAGCGGACCGCTGCACTTAGTGAGCAGTAACGGCATGATTGACCTGGATCTGGATCGCTCGATAGTCGGGCGGTCATCGATAATGTCCGACTACGGCGATATCAAACTGAAGCTCAGGGAGTCATCGGATCTCCTGCTGACCGTCGAAGCACTCGGCGGCGATATCAATAGTGCTTTCCCCTTCCCAGTCCGGAAAACCGACAGCAGCCACACCTCTCGGATCGAACTTGGCCGGATGGTTGGATCGCTGGACGTCTCTGCCCGTGGCGCCGACGTCGTCATCAGCACCACTCGCTGAAAGCGTCACGACGTATTCCCCAAAGAGTCGAGATTGGCCCACCCTTATGTAATCGTAGGGTGCCACCCCGGCCGGGGACATAAGTTTAGTATGTCGGGCACTGAGGCGGCGCAGGACCGCTGTTAAACATGTAGTCAACCAGGTAGACCAGGTCCGCAATATCGACCGTTTGCTGGAGGTCGCCCATGAGGTCACCATTGACATTGGCCTCGCGCCAGCATTCCGGGTCCGCACCGGCGGTGAACATATAGTCTACCAGGTACACCAGGTCGGCGATATCAATTACGTCGAAAAGATCGCTGTCGATGTTGGCACGTATGCCGCGACAACAACTCGAATAAGCAGCCAAGCCGGACACCGTAGCTACCTCGTACTCGGCAATCAAGCCGGAGAATGTCGGCAGGCGATCGCCTGATGCGCTGGTGTAGCCGTCAAGAGCAATCGCTGCTTGTGCTCCGAACGACGGTGTCCCCTCGACATGGAAGTATAGTCTTACGATATCGCCGGAGCCCGGTTCGAGATCGGGATGAGTGTAATTCTCCGATGTTTTAAGCCGTAGCGTGAATTTCTTGCTGCTTGGGATAAACTGGATGAGTGCCTGTTCCTCGAACGTCTCGGTGCGACATCCGGCGGTACTGAAGGAGTCGTACACCAGTTCAAGAGTACCTGTGTAGACGACAGGGATCCTGATTTCCTGTACCGGCGTAGTGTTAACCCCGCGTACCACTATTAACACGACGGAATCAGGATCGACATAAACGCTGTCGCCGACCAGGGTGTCGGCCAGGGCGGCAACACAGTTGTACCGAGTGCGAATGAGTGTATCACCGTCAGTGGTGGCGACTTCCAGAGAAACATCGTAGCAGCCCGGTTCCTCATAGGTATGCACCGGCGACTGAACAAAGGCGGAATCGCCGTCCCCAAACGCCCATTTCCAACTCTCAACGCTCAACGAAGAATAACCGGTAAAACCGACCTCGAACGGCACCCAACCGACACTGGTATCGGCCACAAACGATGCGCCGCCGGCGTAGTCGACCAGAACGGCTGCGTAGCCGACGTAAGAACATCCATAGGGGATGCGCATGTATCCACCCTCGCCCCAACCGGAGCTCCAGGAATTACGCAGGAACCAGACGCCGCCGGAGCCCTGGTCGTCATCCCATCCCACTAATACCACAGCGTGGTTGATTTCGCCGTTGTTGCAACCGCTGAAGATCCCGCCGCCATATGCCTGGAAGGCATCATTGACCGAGACACAGATAGAGATAGGACCGTAATCCAATATCGCCTGCTTCATCGACTCGACACTCGGAGTACCCGACGGCGGACCGATGAACGCCCATGATTCGATAGTGTAAGGATGATTGTAAGGACAACCGCAGGGCAGGTCAGCCGCAGCATAAGGGAAATCGGCTTCCAGCACGGCGCCCACCCCGCCGCAGGCGTCAGACTTCCACTCGAAGTAGTCATGCGCCAGCCAGCCGCCGCCACAGCCCCAGCCGTCACGGTTGCAACTCACCAGGTATTGCTCCGATAGGTCCTCAGAGACACCGTCGCGAATTTTGATATTGCACTCCAACGCGCCAACCGTAGAAAACGCCCAGCAACTACCGCAACCGCCCTGATTGCGAACCGGCGTGCAGCCGTCCGAGTCACGCCAGTCAAAGGATGCAGGCAGATCGCGAGATGGCGTGATATCCATAAAAGGAGCCGTCTCCTGCCAGTTGTCCGGTATGATCAAACCGCACAGTTGATCCAGGGAGTACTGAGTAGCCTCGTTCTCGCCCACTTCGAAAGTCCAGCCTTCTTCGATGGCGCGCTCGCGCAACGCCTCGATGTCTTCATTGGTGAGTTGTGCCGTCGCTGATGCTGCGATAACAAACACGATGCACAATACAAGAAGCAACCTCATGGTGATATCTCCTCTGGGATTAGTGGCCCTACGAATCGTCGAGAGAGCCTGGGCGTAAATGCGGAAGAGCGGTCGTACGCCGCCCTTAATCTGATATAAGATAGTGGATTATTGGGTCTTGTCAACCGCCAATGCGGTCGATATCCTCGATTACTGCCATGCCATATACACAATTACCGCCGCCGCGTCGCTTTGGGCGACGGCGCATAGATTGCGCAGCGAGCGACCGAGGTTGCGTGACGCCGGGTTGGTTCTCCTTCAACCCTCACTGGTAAAATGATG
>DAOVOW010000041.1 GCA_030629485.1 bacterium | reverse complement strand
GGCCTCAGCATCCTTGTAGGAGACGGTAGCCTCCAGAAAGTCCCCCTTGGTGCGGCACTCAAACTCCATCTCCCTGAGTATTGTCGTCATGAGTCTCACGCGGCGAGCCCGCCTATCGAAGGTAGAGCCACCATGACTGAATTGGAGGTTGATATAGTTCTTATTGATATTATCCGAACACAGCGCCTCCACGGTCGCAAAATGATAGCCAAAACGCAGACTGAGGATCATATACTCCTCACTGAGGGCGGCGAACGAGTTCTCAGAAAAAGGCAGCGCGCCACGATCTCTCATGGTTAACTTGAGCGCGTGCTCGTCCCCCCCCGACTGCGGCCAGCCCTCCTGTTTGACACCGTTCCAGAAGGCTCGCATCGGCACCGAGCCGATGTTCTCCTCCGTGACCCAGCCCCGACGGCCGGATGCCCGGCGGCCACGATCCAGATAGACCAGACCGACAGTCACCGGCAGGTCCGTTTTCAGGCGCAGACCGATACGCTCTTTGTCGGCAATGTCGGTGGCTCGATAAAACATCTCCTCGGTCGCCTTCTGATGAGCGTAACGAGTAATATCGTGCAGCGTCACACAGTTCTCGACCTGAAAATCATCGTCCTCGGGATGCAGCAACCTGAGAGGCGAAACCAAATCCAGTACCCGCCCGAGGATATCGAAGATGCTCTCCTCATCACTCAGGTTGTACTCCGGGTGTCGGGCCTGAAGCAACTCGTCCAGGCGCCCGTGATACACAACGGCCCCGGTCGCATCGACGGTAGCGATCTCTCCGGCCGGCAGGTCCAGGGCATCGGGCACACCGGTCAGTGTCGGCACCCGATACTCACGGGCTATCGTGGCCATGTGGCTGGCCACGCCGCCGACGCGAGTAATCAGAGCATTGACCTTGTTCATCACCGTCACCAACCCGGGAAACGGATTGGGCGCTACCAGCACCGAGCCTTCCGGTACCGACGGCAGATCCTCCACCGACGTCACGTGATGAACCCGACCGCAACCAGCGCCGTGACAGACGGTGTTTCCCCCTGAAACCAGGACTCTGGCGTCGGATAAATCCGGCAGCGGCGTACCGGGTTGAATCGTCTGCACCTGGAGCGGGCGAGTCTGAAGCAACAGCAGCTTGCCCTTTTGATCGACCGCCCATTCGATATCCTGGGGGCAGGCATAGTGGTCCTCCAAAAGCACAGCATAGCGAGCAAGGTTACGGAGTTGTTTGTTGGTGAGCGAGGGTTTCTGTCGCAGTTTCGGCGGCACCGGTCGGCTGACAGTTCCGCCGTGGGTATCCATGACCAGGTGAACCGGTTTGTCGGCGATTTGCGCCTCGATCAACTTGCCGCGTCTCGAGACGCGAAAATTATCGGGTGTCAGTGTGCCGTCAACCAGAAACTTGCCGAGGCCCCAAACAGCGCTTACCAGAACATGATCGTCGACCGGGTTGACCGGGTCGCGGCTGTACACTACTCCGGCGGCCGCGGCATCCACCATAGCCACACATCCGACGCTCATAGCCAACTCCGATTCGGACAGGGAGTGACTCAGAAAATAGTAGATCGCCTGCGGCGTGAACTTTCCGGCCAACACTTCACGATATCGTCGGACCAATTGGTCCGACCGAACGTTCAGGTATGAAGCGTACTGGCCAGCAAAACTGAACAGCGTATCTTCACCGATAGCGCTGGACCGAAGCGAGAAGCGTGCCTCCCGGGCCTTCGTCGTCAGTCCACGCGCGTGTTCAAGAATAGCCTCCGCCAGGTCGTTCGGGACCGTGGAAGCTCTAATCAGATCAACTATCTCTCCGCTCACCCGAACCAGGTCTCGGAAACTACGGATGTCGACGGAATCGATCCGTTCGCTGATCCGGTTTTGCAGGTCGTTGCTGTCGATAAAGCGTTTGTACGCCCAGGCAGTGACGGCAAACCCTTCGGGCACCGGAAGGCCGAGCTTGGAGATCATCTCACCCAGTTGCGCGTTCTTGCTTCCGACGCTGTAAGAGTTCATCCGACTCAGCATGTCGAACCGACGGCAGTACGCGTCTTCTCGAATAGGACGATTGCTGGGAAAAACGAGTTCGATCTGATCATCGATCAGGGTGAATCGTTCCTGCAAAGCCTGATAGCGGTCCCCTCCCAGCGTTACCAGGCAGCGAATGATCTCGTTTACGTTGGCTCGAAGATCGGCCAGGCGCGATCGTATGAAGTTGAGATCAAAGAGGTACTCCCCCTGTGACTTTTCCTCCATATCGCCCAGGATTTCGAGAGCCTGGTGGTTGCGGTCCAACAGACGGCGAAAGTGGCTAAACTTATCTCTGATAGCGCGTAATTCCGCACCGTCCCCCCAGTCACCTTCGGAATACCTACCGGCTTGAGTCACTGTCACTCCACCTTCTGATCGAGACACGAACACGATCGGGACCGGACGGTGTCACGCCCATGCCCCGACGACGGCAATATGGCTGCGATGACCCATGAAATCAACGCTTTTGTGGCTCGCGAAGTGATCACAAACGACCGCACGGGTCAGCCGAAACTTCCCTCGTGCACCAGGCGGTCGATAGTCTTGGGGGGGTCCTCGTCGCAGGGAACGCCGTTGCGCCTGATGATCCGCGCCGGAGTGCCTACGACCGAACAATCAGAAGGGATGTCACGCATCACGACAAAAGTATTGGCCCCGATCTTGACATTGTCACCAACTTCAATCGGTCCCAGGAGGGTTGCGCCGGTACCGATAAATACATTATTGCCCAACGAGGGATGGCGCTTGCCCTGGTGTTTGCCGGTTCCGCCCAGGGTGACATTATGAAACAGCACGCACTTATCCCCGATAACCGTCGTTTCACCAATCACGACTCCCGCCCCATGATCGACAAAGAACCCCCGGCCGATTGTCGCCCCCGGGTGTATCTCCAGCCCGGTGAAGAACCGTGAAATCTGCGAGAGCAGTCGGGGGATGAACGGTACCCTCAGGTTCCACAAGAAATGAATAAACCGATGAAAGAATATCGCTTGAAAACCGGGATAAAGCAGAAACTCAATGTTTCTGGCGGCCGGATCGTTGCGATAGATCGCTCTTATATCTTCAATAACTGCTCGCATTATTCAACCATAACCTCTCAGTGGTATTAGATTAGGTAGTCGTTACTCCAAGTGTTCGAACAGGGCTGTGGAGAGATAGCGCTCGCCGGTGTCGGGAACAATCGTGACCACTATCTTGCCTTCGCCCAATTCGGCTGCGACTTGCAAAGCCGCCCAGACGATCGCGCCGGATGATATTCCGACCAGCATCCCCTCCCGGGCAGCCAGACGGCGCGAGATCTCAAGGGCATCTTCGTTCTTAACCCTGATGATATCGTCCACGACATTGGCATCGTAGTTGTCGGGCACAAACCCGGCGCCGATGCCCTGAATCGGGTGCGGACCCGGATCGCCGCCGGAGAGCACCGGTGAAGCGTCCGGTTCCACGGCAACAACCCGGCAACCGTATTTGTCTTTGAGAACTGTGCCTGTGCCGGTAATGGTCCCGCCGGTCCCGACGCCTACCACCAAGCCGTCGAGGCGCAAGTCGTCCAGGTCGTTGATGATCTCCACGGCGGTGGTACGGCGATGAACCTCCGGGTTGGCCGGGTTGCTGAACTGTTGCGGCTGGAAGTATCCAGCCCGGCCGGCCAATTCGTTCGCTTTGGCCATGGCTCCTTTCATCCCCTCCGAACCGGGCGTAAGGACAATCTCAGCGCCGAGCATTTTGAGTATGGCGCGACGTTCCACGCTCATGGTCTCGGGCATGGTGAACACGCAACGGTAGCCTTTGGCTGCGGCGACCATGGCCAGCGCAATACCGGTGTTACCGGAAGTCGGCTCGACGATGGTTATGCCCGGCCTCAAATGACCATCTTTCTCAGCCGCCTCAATCATGGATACGCCAATCCTGTCTTTAACTGAACCACCGGGGTTGAAACTCTCCAACTTGGCATATAGCGTAGCCGAGCCAGGCGAGGTGAGTCGGTTAATTCTGACCAGCGGTGTTCGGCCGACAGCGTCGGCAATGTTGTCGAATCGCACGTGTAGTCTCCTCGAATGAGAACTCTGATTTCTATATATAAGCGACCGATCCTGTCTATGGTTCCCTTTATCGACTGCCGGCCTACAACAGGCTGGGGACCACCCAGGTAGCGTTCCGCCGCTCGTGCGCCCTGCCGCAACTATCGTGACAAGGCGACTGAATGACTCGCAATTAACTACGTTAGCGCGAGTTATGCAACAGAATCCTCAATATGCTCAGTCTATCGACAGATCAGCCCGGGACTTTTCACGGATGGTGGAATAATCGGGTTGCTGGACTCTGATAGCGTGAAAAATAGCCTCAAACCAACGATATCCGGAGAGAAGGCCTGGAGTCGTTCGTCAGCGAAGCTGTAGCCATGACCAAGTATCTCAACAAGGACCCATATCGAACGTTGCCGGACCCCAAGTACTACGAGGGAAGAGAATCACTTGATCTGCATATATTTGACCCGGACTACGAAGGTCTCACCTCGGACGAACGAGTCGACATTGTCGCTGGAAAGGTTATTCTGTAGAGCTCAGTCGGTGAAGATTCTATCCGACGTCAACTGCTCAGTATCTGATCCCATGGGACCACCTTGATAGTGGGCGGTTCGGCGCTATCCCTTATGCTCTGGAAAATCAAACCATCCGAGCCAAGCAATGCCGACAACGCCGCTGATGATCGCTTGGGTGAGAAGGTGGCTATGATCTCGCCCCCGGGGTTGGTGAACGATCCCGGCCAGATCAGCATCCGTCCGGTCTTGCGAATGGAATCCGGGCTGAGTCGCGCGGGCATGGGAGACAAGCGATAGTCCTTCCACCCTGTCATCTTCTTGAAGGCTGGTAGCACAAATATAGCGCAAGTCACAGCCGTCGATAGCGGGTTGCCCGGCAATCCGAACAGGAGTTGGTTCCCGCGTCGCGCGAAATAGACCGGCTTGCCCGGTTTGATGCGCACTTTATGCAGCAGGAATTCGAATCCGGCAGCTTCGGCTGCTTCGATTACCAGATCGCGCTCACCGGCCGAAACACCGCCGGAGGTCACAATCACATCGGCGTCACTCACCATGATCGTCTGCAACTGCTCAACACTGTCATCCACGCCGGTTAAATGCCGAACCGATCGACTCAACGGACTCACCATGGCCTCAATCGTGTACAGATTGGAATTGTACACGGCGCCCGGGGGCAGCACGTCACCCGGTGGAACCAGCTCATTACCGGTGGTTGCAATAAGCACTGACGGTTTGCTATAGACAGTCACTTCCGACAACCCGATCGAGGCCACCAGCCCGATGTCAAGCGGACCTAGCCGATCACCGGCTGTGAACAACTTCTGCCCCGCCTCGACATCCTCACCCGATGCGCGAACGTAGGCGTTGTCTCCAACTGCCTGGTGGAACGTGACCTGCTTATCGTCATAGGTTGTGTCCTCGAATCGCACTACCGCATCGTAGCCATCCGGCACCGGTGCACCGGTCATTACTTTGACCGCCACCCCTTCTTCGAATGGAGTCACTTGGGCATCACCGGCAAAGAGGGTATCACGATACGGCAGGACTACGACACTGGAACCATCGCACTTGGACAACCAGGCTGCACAGACCGCGAATCCATCCATAGCCGAATTGCGATACGATATCACATCGATGCCGGACACCACGTCCTCGGCCAGGCAATAGCCGACGACATCGCCGATAGAACGTTCGACTTTAGGAAGGACGGATACGTTGTCGAGAATGATCTGGGTAGCTTCTTTGAAACTGATCATGAGTCAACCAGGTCCTCCTGACAGTCGGTGATGGCACCGGCAATCAGTTTAAGGGGATGCTTGATGATGGGCAGGATGAACTGTAAAATCTCCTGCACCGCTTTTGGCGAGCCGGGCATATTGATAATGAATGAATGCTCGGCCACACCCGACACCGCACGCGAGAACAGGGCGTACGGAGACTTGTCGCGACTGAAAGTACGGATAGCTTCATCAAGGCCGGGGGTGGGGCGGTCCAACAGAGTGCGCGTTACTTCCGGAGTGTTGTCACGGGCAGCACAGCCGGTACCGCCGGAAGTCAAAATGAGGCTGTACCGGCGGGTGATGAAACTCGTCAGAACTGCGCGAATCGCCATCGGTTCATCTGAGACCACGACCGATTCCGTCAGATCGAATTCGGTACCCTCGAAAGCCGCTTGAATCACCGGCAGACACTGGTCCTCTCTGTGACCTCTGGAAGCCCGGTCGGAAATGATTGCAACGCCGACAGTGAAATTCATCTCATCCCCACACTATGGCGTCACCGACGCGAATAACACCACCTTTGAGTACGCGCACGAATACGCCTTCGCGCGGCATGATGCAGTCGCCGACCACCTCTCGAATGTGGCAGTCATTGTGGCACTCCTTGCCGATCTGGGTCACCTCCAGCACAATGCGCTCGCCAACCACAAGCCTGTGGCCAATCGAAACACCCTCAAAGTCGAGCCCCGTGGTGGTCAGGTTTTCGGCAAAGACGCCCGGCTTGAGATCGACCAGATATCCGTCTAATTTTGAGAACGACTCCAGAGGCAGCAACGACACCTGACGTTCGGAGCCGGCATGGGCGTCACCATCGATACCGTGGTTTTTCACTAATGTGGCCTCACCGACATTGTGCTTCTGGTCCCCTTTTGTCTCTGAGACTGAGATGCTATGTATCCGTCCGTCTGTAGTCACCCGAGCGTCCTCCTGTTTTCTCTAACAATGTCAAGTCCGTGATAACGATGTCTCTTTGCGCCGCCTTTAACATGTCGTAAACGGTCAGCGCCGCTATGCTGCAGGCGGTGAGCGCCTCCATCTCGACACCGGTTCGGGCCGTGCAAGTCGCCGTGGTCAGGATGACAATTGAACCGGCAGCTTCATCCAGTTCAAACGCAACCTCCACGTGATCGAGTCCGACCGGATGGCACAGCGGGATGAGTTCGGCAGTACGTTTAGCCGCCTGAATCCCGGCCAGCTTGGCCACCGTGAGGACATCACCCTTAGCGACGCGGTTTTCTATCACCAATCGGAACGTCTCGGAGTTGAGTCTAACGGTCACTGTTGCTGTGGCGCTCCGCCTGGTGACGCTCTTTTGGCTGACATCAACCATGCGGGCTTTGCCCTTTTCGTCGAGGTGAGAGAGTTTGGACATCCTAACCTCCCATACTTATGAATGACGGCAGGTCTTCTTGTGACTGCGTCGCCCCGGCGCAGCCGAGGTACTGCTTGGAATTGACCAGTTCGTCAATCGCGGTTTCCGCAGCGTCATCGCCTCTTTCCAGGAGTTCGAACAAGCTGACGGCACGGCTCGAGAAAAGACAACCATAGAGCTGGCCATCGGAAGCCAGACGCAGTCGGTCGCACTCGGCACAGAAGGGATGACTGACCGGGTTGATGAAGCCGACGCGGATATTCAGTTCGGGCGATCGGTAATATCGTGCGGCGCCGGTTGCCTCCGAAGCCACCGGGGTCAGGTCAAAAGGCAAGTGCGACCTTACCGTGTCGCCTGAGACAAACCGATGGTCACAACTCGGCGATGATCGAGTCGGCATGAACTCGATGAATCGAATGTCGACCGACAAACGATCTGCGAACCGCACCAACGCCTCCGCCTCGTGGTCATTGACCCCTCTCATCAAAACACAGTTGAGCTTGACGGTTTCGATCCGCTCAATGGCTGCATTGATGCCCGCCACGACACGATCCAGAGCATCGACGCCGGTGATACTTTTGAAACGATTGCGATCCTGTGTATCAAGGCTGATGTTGACACTGTCCAGCCCGGCATCGGCCAGCCTTCCGGCCAGCTTGTCCAGCAGCAGTCCGTTGGTAGTGAGACAAAGGAGGAGCGTGGAATCGAGACTACGAGCATACTCAACCAGATCCGGCAGCTTCTTATATAATGTAGGTTCACCGCCGGTGAAGCGAACCTTCCCGACACCCAAACGGTACAGCAATTCAAGAGCCTTCTTGAACAACTCGGAGTCACGCTGAGCGACGCCCGGTGACGTTTCATTCTGGGCCGGACGACAATAGAAACAGTTGAGGTTACAGCGGCTCAACAGAGATACCCGCAGATAGCGCAACCTTCGTGGGTCAAACACCGGTTGCCTCCGTGGAGGGCGTCAGATACTGCCGGACTATGAATGTAACCAATCCGTCAATGTCGTCGAACGCGAACCGCGGTATCTGCATCTCCGGCAAGGTTGGACCATATACGGCCACGATGTTGCCGGGAAAGTTCAGTTCGTCGGCTTCTTGATTTCTAGTCACCAACAGTTTCGGTCGCATCGCGCTCCGGTCGCCCTCGACCAGACAGATGTCGAACTGTGTCGCCATAGCGTCCATCAAGAGTTGTCGATGCACCTCTGTCGAGACGGCAAACAGAGCCAATTCCGATGAACTGATGGCCAGGGTCATTCCGGCGCCGGCTCGACGATGGCGGTGGCTATCTTTGCCGGGTTGATCGAAAGTGTGATCATGAGAGGTATGCTTCACCGTAGCCACGCGATAACCAAGTCCCACGAGACTTTTCGCAAGAGTCTCCACAAGCGTGGTCTTGCCGGAGTTCCGACCGCCGACGATACCCAACTCAACCATGCCGGACTCCGATGCCAACCAGATCACTCGGACAATTGATATTTCGCCACTTCTCACTTCCAATGGGCAGCAAACGATGCTCAAGACCGGCGATGGCCTCTATCATCCTGAACTGACCGACAGCGGCTCGCCTCTTCAGGTGCGGCAGCGCCGACCTGTGATAGATGCCACACAGTGGTTGTGGCAGGTCGGACTCGCGCAGACCCAGATACTGTTCACCTCGGTATGATGCGCAGAGACGGTCGGCAACCTGGGTGTCAAGGTCATACAGATCGGCCGCGGTGATGAAACAGTATTCTTGCGCGCAATCCTCAAGCGCCGCTATCACACCAGCCATAGGACCTTGTGCTTGCGGATTGTCCAGAAGAACCTCACAGCCAAGCGACTTGAACTTGTCTAGGCTGCGGACCACCAGAGTTACGGATGCGAAAGCCTCCCGACATATTCCGAGAGTCCGCACCAGCAACGGTTCACCGCCGCAGTCCAGAAACAGTTTGTCTCGTCCCATGCGACGACTTTGGCCACCGGCCAGTATGTAAGCACTGTCGATCGACACTATAAGAAAACCTCCACCGACAGGCAGAGGCATACATCGTATCCCACTCCTTTGCCAAGTCGGGCAGGCCGGGCGATTGCTCCCCCGACCGTAGAGTCCCTGGCGACCACGTGGGCCCTCCAGGGTTCGGAGTATTATATCGTGACTGAGTCAGGTCATCGAAATCCTGGACATCAATCAGTCTTTTGTCAGGCTAAGTTAATGAATATAGGAGCCATCTGGCAAGTCCCAAGATTGGTTTTATTGCCCAAGGCGCAACCTTTCCGCCGACCTATCCGAGATCCCCCACCGTACCTTCGACTTCCTCCAGTATCTCACAGGACCGCACCAGTTTCTGCATACAGGTGTGATCCGGGTAGAGGGGACGGTCAACGTCGAGAAAGTCCACATGGCGGCGCACTACTTCGTGCGCTTTGCGCACGCCGTCGCCGAACCGGTAATCACGGAAATCAAGCGCCTGGGCGGCGGCCATGAATTCGATGCCGAGGATACCGTAGGCGTTGTCGAGTATTTGCATGTTCTTGATGGCCGTGTTCATTCCCATGGAGACAAAATCCTCCTGATCGGCCGCGGCGGGAATCGACTGGATCGAGGCCGGGGCCGACAGAATGCGCTGCTCGACAATCAGCGAATCCGCCGTGTACTGGCTGAGCATCAACCCTGAAAACATCCCGGCTCCCTTGGTCAGAAAGGCCGGAAGACCGACACTCAAGGCCGGATTGTTCAGCCGGTTCATGCGACGTTCCGACATAACACTGACCATCGTGACGCAGGCGCCGGCCATATCCATCGGCACCGACACCGG
>DAOVOW010000316.1 GCA_030629485.1 bacterium | reverse complement strand
GAGGTCATTGGCGATTGATCCATCAGCCGCCTGCGAAACGATCACCACCTCGTCACCGACCTTTGCTCTCAATGTCTTCGCCAACCCTTCGCCCAACAACGCCTCGTGCGATGGTGACAGGGCGAGACAGCGGCCCTCAGTTACTTTCTTGTCGAAACGAGTGGTGGCGGTCTCACGCTCGGGGTCGATACCGATAATTCTCACGCCGGAACTCTTGTCACCCACCGAGGCCAGACCACTCGAAAACAGCCGCGGTGTCCAGTGTTCTACTTGCTCCACCGTTTCAATCGCACCCCCGACAACTTTGTAGTCGTTCACAGTATTGTATAGTGACGGTCGGTCGAGATAGCCCTGACGATGTAGCTGGATGTGGCCCATCTGGTGCCGGGTGAACATGTTGATGACGTAAGCGTAACTGCCGTCGGACCAGGCTATCGAAACCGAGGCCAGCACGAAGCCGCCTAACATGGTCAACACGGTGAGGGTGGTCCGCCGTTTCTGGCGAAGGCTGTTTCGCATGGCAATTCTGAATATCAGCATCTGAAAAAACCTCATCCCGGCGAACGAAGATTTCGCAGCGAGAAAACGTCATCACCGATCTCGATATCGAACTTCAGTTCCAGGTATCGAATCATCGTCTTGTGACCTTCCTTGTGTTGCGGTACCATCTCCATAACGGCCGGAATCTTGCGACCGTCGAAAATCCTGATATCGGTAAAGGTCTCGATCCGCATCAACTCGCCCTTTTCATCATAGTATTTCTGCCACACCGGCAGATGGTCGGAGCGGCGGGCGGCAATGACGATGTTACCCCACACGATTGGAAGATCCTCACGCGGGACGCAGTTGATGTAAATCAGATCATCGCGGGCGCTGTCGGGAGTGGTCAACTCGTAACTGTAGTCCTCGAACAACGAAAACTCCTGCACCAAATCATCGTTGGTGAAATCCGAACCCATCCAGGAACTCATCATCATCGACGGGGGGATTCTGATGACTCGGTCGGTCTTTGGCAGATAGTTCCACATCTCGTTGTCGATCCGGAGCGTGCTCACACCCTTCTCCTTGCGGGGGGCATTGATGCGGATCAACGTCTTCTTCGTCCCCAGACTCCACGCCTCCATTGCCAGCGTGCGCTGATAGTGGGGCGTGACAATCTCCATTTCGAAGACGGCATAGCTCGACTCGCTGCGATAAAGCTGGTCGATCTCTTCGATGAGCGCACGTACCTCGGCATTGGTGACAGACTGCTCATCAGCGACAACAGGAGTCCACATTATTGCAGAAGCCAAGACCAGAATTATAACCATGTACTTCATTTCAGTATGCCCTCCAAAAACGTTTGACTGAATTTCTGCGGCAGACTGCGACTGTTGATCTTTGTCAGTCCCATCACTGATTGCAGCAACAGGCCATCCAAAGATGCAAGTAACATTCGGGCCGCCAGGCGCGCGTCGACCGGCCGGAACACGCCCTGGTCGATACCCTCTCGAATAAGGCCGGCCACCTCGCCGATCACTTTTCGGTAACCATCGTTTGCTCCCGACATCAACGGTTGACCGTCCTTGTAACGGATACTGGCCGCCCAGAAATCAAAGACGATCTCGAGAGTGTCACCGTTCTTCACGAAAAACTCGAAACTGGCCTTGACCATGATCTTCAACTTCTCAACCGGATCGCCGGCTGACTTCATCCGTCCAGCCAGGTAGCCGTTGTAATCCCGCAAGAACAGATCGAAACAACCGGCGATAAGGTCTTCCTTGCTTGAAAAATACTCGTACAGTGTCCCCTTGCCGACCTGCGCAGCCCTGGCGATATCGATCATTTTGAAATCGTAGATGCCGCGTTGAGCGAACACGGTCATGGCGCTCTTAAGTATCTCCCGCCGTTTGGCTGCTTTGTCGACAACTCTCGGGCTCACTCGCGTTTCCTTTCTAATACCGACCGGTCGGTCATGTATACACCTTATGTACGCCGCCGTCAAGAAAATGTTCACGGCAAAATCGGTTTTCCTGCCCCGAAGGGATTCAGAAACAACGTCGGTATTACGAACTTGTGGGACAGCCTGTCCCTACCTGACACCCGATTGCGGTCGCCGACAACGCTGTCGGACAAAGACAGGTTGTCCCAAAAGATCGTTTCGTCGGGTCTTGGCGTCGATGCAATCGACGGTGTGACCCGACGATCTGCTGTAACCGGTTGCAGTAATCAGACTCTCTGGGCCGGCAGTTCACACGCCTGCCTTCGGCAGTCGCAAGAACCGCCGGAACTTACACTTGTGGGACAGCCTCGAGACGCCCGACAGCACGTGTATTCTGAAACAGGTAGCTTGCGACCATCAATGTCTCGGCGCCGGGCAAGTTCGCACACCAAATTAAACATTGACTCCACTACGCATACATACGATCTTTGTTGCCGTTACATTCTCGCACTTTCATACTGTTATGCGAGAGGGTGAGGTTTGATGCTGAATCAGCGACAGATTATTGACAGTTGTATTGACCGGTTGCTCAACCACAGGACTAACTCGCGAACGTCCATCGACCGCAGTTGGGATGCTGCCGGGCGGTGGCCGTCCAGCGGTGTGACGTGTTGCCAATCCACACTACGAAGAACAATCAAGCGAATAAACATTTGAAAGGAGCAAGGACATGATGATCAGAATGGGCAGAACGACGATGTTGATTTTGGCAGCGGCCTGTGTGGCGCTGGCCGGAACGGCAATGGCCGACAACTACTTCAAGCAAGCAACACATGTCGGTGCTTTTGAGATGATGGGACAGACGACGCCGGAGAAGAACGATACGACTATCGTCTGGCTGACCGAAGGCAAAGCCTGCAGTCAGACCGGAAGTGAGGAAGCGATCATCTTCGACGCCAAGAAGGGTCTGATGTATATGGTGGACCACGAGAAAAAGGAATACTCGGTGATTCCGATGGACCTGTTCGGCGGCGAGGCCAAGGAAGGCGCAGTTGAGAGTGACGAGATGGCGAAGATGATGCAGGCTATGGGCGGTTCCATAGAAATCACGGTTACGCCGACTGATGAGACCAAGAAGATCGGTGACTGGAATGCCACGAAATACAATGTCGACATGACGATTATGATGATGCCCTCCAAGCAGGAATTGTGGGCCACCGAGGATATCAAAATCGACTACACCATGTTCAATGCCGTAAGCAGCGGGATGATGGCCCAACTGCCCGGTTTCGAAAAGATTGTCGAGGAAATGAAGCAGGTTAAAGGCATCACGGTAAAGTCGATTACCAAGACCTCGGCCATGGGCGGAGAAATTGTTACCACGACGGAGCTACTTGAGTATGCCGAAAAAGACGCCCCCGATGGTGTATTCGATATTCCGAAAGGATACAAGAAAGTAGAGATGAAGCCGGGCATGGGGGGAAGATAGCTACTCCCTCCCGGAAGGAATGAGGCTCGGTGTGGCCCGGATGTCCGGGCTTATTGATAAACCTCGTGCACGGTTGTGTTGGGTCTTGATCCCGTTTCAACGGGATTGTGACCCAACACATAGCTACATGTCAAATAATGGTAAAATAACACCAGGCAGACACGGAGGTTAGTAT
>DAOVOW010000278.1 GCA_030629485.1 bacterium | reverse complement strand
CGAAATCTTTCTCTTTGTTCAGTCCCATCTCGTAGAGACCGTGACCGGCTTCGTGCATGATCCCGAACAGGGCGTCGTTGAGCCGTTTCGGATTGTAGCGGGTAGTGATGCGAGTATCGCCGGGGCCGAGACCGGTGCAGAAGGGATGGGTGGTAGTGTCGAGACGACCGGTCTCAAAACTGTACCCCATCGCCTGGGCTACCGACTCGCCGAAAACCTTCTGCAGGTTGATGTCGTAATCACGCTCGACAATCGAGACGTCGGGACGCATCGGAGCATCCTTGATCTTCTTCAAAAGGACCACCAACTCCTTACGCAGTTTCCCAAAGACGTCTGCGACCTCATCGACAGTGGCGCCGACCTCATAGTTGTCCAACAGGGCGTTGTACGGTTCACCCTCATAGCCGTAGGCGTCGGCCTTCTTGATCTGCAAAGTCAGCACTTTGTCCAGCCAGGGCTGGAAATGTTTGAAGTCGTTGTTTTTGCGCGCAGTCACCCACTCACCCTGAGCCAGGGTAGTGGTTTTGGTGATTTCTTCAACCAGGTCCTTAGGCAGTTTGGTGGCTTTGTCATATTGGTGGCGCGTCTCGCGGATGTTGGCTGCTTCGGGGGAATCCTCGTCCTTGACCAGGTTCGAAGCCTCCAGCGTGCTCAACAACTCACCCACCTTGGGATCAGTGAATTTCTCATGCATCATGCCGGACAACAGACTCAACTGGTCGGCCCGCAGGCTGGCCCCGCCGCGCGGCATGTAGGTGCGTTCGTCCCATCCGAGTACACCTCCGCAGGAGCCCAACAGCGAAATCTCCCGGCAACGTTGCCTCAGTTCTTCGTATGCTTTCTTGGCTGACACTTTCAATCTCCTTGTAAATCAGTTTTCATAATCAGAATCGTTATCAACAATGAACGGGGAAGATAGGCAAAAGTTACTTCGATGGCAACAGCCGCTGGACATTTGCCGCTCACTTTCACCAGCGAGGAGTCGACCGCTATCCTTACTTTCTTCTTGCCGTCGTCCGATACGCCCGGTAGATTGGATACGAATATGGATAAGTTGGAGTCAGGTATCGTGATTGCCACGCGCGGCAGGTTTTTTGAGGTGCAGACCGAGGATTCGAGTCGTATCACCTGCGAGGTGCGTCAGAAGGTCAAGGACGAGGTCAAGCAGACAACGCCGGTGGCGGTGGGTGATGATGTCATGTTCAGCCGCAGCCACGAACAGTCCGGTATCATCGAAAAAGTCCTCGAGCGCCGAACAACGTTTGGTCGTCCGGCCAAGGGGGTGGAAGGCAGGTTGCAGGTAATCGCGGCCAATCTGGAGCAGTTGGCCGTGGTAGTGTCCACCAGATCACCCGACCTCAAAACAGGACTGATTGATCGCTTTCTGGTGGCGGCCAGGGTGGGATCGCTCGAGCCGATCATCATCATCAACAAAATCGATCTGGCCTGGTCCGATGAAGTCAGCGAGGTGAGTGCGGCCTATCGTGCCATCGGCATTCCGGTGTTTGCGGTCTCGGCCGAGGACGGCAGGGGCGTGGCGGATTTGATGCGTGGACTGGCCGGTCATCGCACTCTATTTGCAGGACACTCAGGGGTCGGCAAGTCGACTTTGCTGAATCGGATGATACCTGGACTGAATCTGAAAATCAAAGAAGTGTCAGCCTTCAGCGATCGGGGGAAGCATGCCACCACCACCATCGAACTATTTGAGCTTCCTTCCGGCGGTTTCGTAGTCGATTCCCCTGGTCTGAAGGTGATGGGACTTTGGGATGTGGATAAAGATCAGTTGCCATATTACTTCCCGGAGTTTGAGTTGTATTCAGAACAATGTCGCTTTCGGTCGTGCAGTCACACCCACGAGCCTGATTGCGCCGTCAAGGAGGCCGTCCACCACGGTCACATTGCCGCTTTTCGTTATCAAAACTACGTCGCCATCGCCAGCTCGCTTTGACACGATGTCGCACCGTTAAGTTAAGTTGTAATGGCAGGTTACCGATAAGAGAAACGATAACATGGCAACTAAGAATGTAGAATTTCGCGTCGGCGTCATTATCCTTATCGGGATAGTTATCCTGGCCGTCTCCCTATACTGGTTGCAGGGATATAAACTGGAACGCAACGCACAACGAGTGATGGTGCTGTTTGATGATGTCGGTACTCTCGCCGTGGGTGATCGGGTCACGGTTTCCGGCGTACCCAAGGGCAAGGTGAATAATCTGTACCTCACCGACCGTGGCGTGGAAGTGGAACTGTTGCTGTTTCAGGATGTAGTGCTGAAGCGAGACGCCCAGTTTACTATCAAGAACCTGGGTGTCATGGGGGAACGGTTTATCGCTATCGCGCCGGGTAAGGACAGTTTGACTCTCGACACCAGCCAGCCGATCAGGGGGCTATACGACACCGGGCTGCCGGAAGTTATGGGGCTGATGGGGGAGATGATTACCGAACTGCGTAACCTGGTGGTGTCGTTCAAGCAGACGGTAGGATCTGATGCGTCGTTAAACAAGTTCAGCAGCACCGTCGACAACCTTCAGCAGGTCTCGGCTTCACTGACCGATTATGTGGCGCGCAATGAAGCCAGGCTGGACCAGACGGCTGAGAACTTCCTGGAAGCCTCTCGTGAACTCAATCAACTGTTGAAAACCAACCGTGGTCGGATCGACTCGACTGTCTATCGTGTAGATAGGGTCTCGGCCGGCCTGGAGAGAATTGTCGGGCGGTTGGACACTCTCTCGGTCTCGGCGAGAGAGTTTGCCGACAACCTGAACAACCCTGACGGCACTTTGCAATTGCTCCTGGAGGACCGTCGGCTTTACGACGATTTGCGTCGCACCGCAGACAACATCGACGACCTGGTCAGCGACATCCGGGCCAACCCCCGCAAGTATATCAATTTCACCCTGGAGATATTCTGATTCATGGCAAAATTCAAACTGGCCTTCGGTCTGCATAACCACCAGCCGGTGGGGAATTTTGAAGCTGTCTTCGAAGAGGCCCACCAGAAGGCGTACCTGCCGTTCTTGAATCTGATGGCTGATTATCCGAACATCCACTTCTCTCTGCACCAGTCGGGGATACTGTGGCGGTGGCAGAAACGGGCGCACGCCGACTACTTCCAACTGGTAGGTAAGCTTTTGGATCGCGGCCAGGTCGAACTGATGACCGGCGGATTCTATGAGCCGATCCTGACCGCTATCCCGGAGCGGGACGCAGTCGGGCAGATCAGAGGGCTGACGCAGTATCTCAAGGATCATTTCGAGGCGACCCCTGTCGGATTGTGGCTGACCGAACGGATCTGGGAACCGCATCTGCCAAAGCTTCTGGCCGAGGCGTCGGTAAGCTATCTGCCCATTGACGATACGCATTTTCTGTACGCCGGGCTGGAGCCGAATCAGCTCACCGGACCGTTTGTGACCGAAAACGAAGGACACCTGGTCACGCTGTTGCCGATTCAGAAAAGGCTGCGCTACCTTATTCCTTTTGGTACGGTCGAGGAAGTGATCGCCGAACTCAAACTTCAGGCGGAACGAAACTCGTCCGGGCTGGCCATCTATGCTGACGACGGCGAGAAGTTCGGCGCCTGGCCCAAAACGTATCAGCATTGCTATGAGAAAGAGTGGTTGCGGCGGCTGTTCGACGCGTTTGAAAAGAACTCGGACTGGCTGGAGGTAGTCAGTTTGGGTGAGGCAGCTCGGTCGAAGCCGGTCGGTCGGGTCTATTTGCCGTCGGCCTCTTATGCCGAAATGCTCCAGTGGGCCTTGCCGCCTACCGCCTTTGTCGAGTATGAGCGCTTCGAAGAGTGGCTCGAAAACAAGGGGCAGCTTGAGCGTTATGGGCGGTTTGTGCGCGGTGGGCACTGGCGTGGATTCCTGGCCAAGTACGAAGAATCCAACCTGATGCACAAGAAGATGCTTTCGGTGTCGCAAAAGCTGGCCGAGTTTGAGCGGGAGCATCCGAATCGGATCGAACGGGCCGATGCTGCCCGCGACCGCCTGTGGGCCGGACAGTGCAACTGCCCATACTGGCACGGTGTCTTCGGCGGTCTTTATCTGCCGCATATCCGGCAAGCCGTCTACGAGTGCTTGATCGAAGCCGACACCCGGCTGGACAAACTGCT
>DAOVOW010000081.1 GCA_030629485.1 bacterium | reverse complement strand
GCCAGCTTCTTGATATCACCGGCATCGTAGGCGATGTTGTCAACCCAGAACGCCTTCATGCGAGGCAGTTCATGGTCTTTGAAGGAATCGTACAGAATCCTGGCGGCCGTGGCCGGGTCGTCATCGGTAAATACGATAGCCGTCGGTCCGTTGAGATACTCTTTGATTCCGGATTTCTCGCACTCCTTGGCGGCAAGTCTGAAGAGGGTATTCTTGCCCACCAGGAACTTGATCTTGTTCTCGCGCAACTTCTTTCGCAGCAGAGTCAGGTCGGCAACGTTGAGACCCTGATAATCGGTCACAAACACCGAACTGGAATCCTCAATGAGTCTCTTATACTGCGCAATGGCTTCAATTTTTTCTGCTTTCGGCATCCTGAACCTACCTCTCTTACTTTCTGATTGCCGCCAGCAGATCCTGGTGGTCCAGTTTAATCCCGGGGCCCATCGAACTACAGATTGAGGCGCCAAGGAAGTAAGCGCCTTTGGCTGCAGCCGGTTTGAGCCTGAGGATGGCGTCGACGAACGCCTTAACGTTTTCTTCAATCTTACCGTTGTCAAATGAGAGCTTGCCGACCGCCGAGGCGATATTCGCCTGTTTGTCGACCCGGAACTCAATGCGCCCTGCTTTGACCTCTCGGACCGCCTTGCCGACGTCCATGGTTACCGTGCCGGCCTTTGGGTTCGGCATAAGGCCGCGCGGTCCCAACAGCTTACCGAGTTTGCCCACCACCCTCATCATATCAGGCGTGGCCACGGTAACGTCGAAATCAATGAAGCCTCCCTGAATCTTTTCAGCCAGGTCGTCCGAACCGACAATGTCGGCCCCGGCTTCCTGGGCTTCGGCAGCTTTTTCGCCCTCAGCAAACACCGCAACCCTAACGGTAGAGCCGGTGCCGTGGGGCAAAGCCACCGTGCCGCGAACCATTTGATCGGCATGTTTGGGGTTGACCCCCAAACGGACAGCCACCTCCACCGATTCGTCAAACTGGACGAAGTGGCAGTCCTTGAGCATCTGGACCGCCTCGGCGAGAACGTACCGTCTGTTCCGATCGATCTTGTCGCGGGCTTCCTGGTACTTCTTGGAATGTTTCATTGTCTCCTATTCTCCCTGATCACGGCCACAGCCGCTCAGGTCCCAACGAATTGTGTGTACATATCTATCTTAGGTTACGCGTCCACCTCAATGCCCATAGAGCGAGCCGTGCCCTCAACCATCAGCATAGCCGTCTCTACCGAGGAGGCGTTCAGGTCTTCCATCTTTGTTTCAGCGATCTCACGGACCTGTGCCCTGGTCACCCGACCGACTTTTTCTTTGTTGGGAACACCGGACCCTTTGGCCAGTTTGGCCGCTTTCTTCAGCAGAGTCGAAGCGGGCGGTGTCTTGGTCTCAAATGTGAACGATTTGTCCTTGTAAACGGTGATAATCACCGGCGTGAGAATACCACCGCCGGTCTTGGTTCGTTCGTTGAAGGCCTTGCAGAACTCCATGATATTGACGCCGCGCTGGCCCAGGGCGGGACCGATGGGTGGGGCGGGGTTGGCGCCTCCGGCCGGAATCTGCAGTTTGATGAAGCCGTCAATCTTTTTTGCCACGTTGCCTTATCTCCAGTAATCAGTAAGTTTCTATCTCTTGACCCGCTCTACTTGCAGGAAATCCAACTCGACCGGAGTGGGACGACCGAATATCGATACCATTACCTTGACCTTTCGACGCTCCAAATTGACTTCGCCGACCGTACCGGTGAAATCGGCAAACGGTCCATCATTCACCTTAACGCTATCACCGGCCTGGAATGGAAACTCAGTCGGCTCCTCAGTGCGGCTGCGATTAACCTGACCGACGATCCGCTCGACCTCTGCGTCTTTGAGCGGTCGCGGTTTGCCGGCGCCACCGACGAAATTCGTGATGCCCGGCGTCGAAACGACCAACTCCTGCGTAACCTTGTCCAACTCGCACTGAACCAGAATGTAACTGGGCAGGAACTTTTTCGTCGAGGTCGACCGACGACCCTGCTTCATCTCGGTTACTTCTTCGGTCGGTACCAGCACTTCACCGAACTTGTCCTCCACGCCGGCGTTAATCACCGCCGACTCGAGGTATCTCTTAGCCTTTTGTTCATGCCCGGAGTAGGTATGAACGGCATACCAATGCATTGCCATCAGCTTCTCAGCCTCCAAAGCCGCCAAAAATAGCCCTGACCCCAAGTGTCAAAATACGGTCAACAATGCCGATGAATATCGCCACTATCAAAGACACGACAACCGTGACAATTGTGGACCCGATTAACTCGTCCTTGGTCGGCCACGTCACCTTGCGCAACTCGGCGACAACTTCCTTGAGAAACTTTTTGATCTTTTCCAAATCAATCTACTCACATTATATATAGTTTGCAGGCCAGGAGGGACTCGAACCCCCAGCATCCGGTTTTGGAGACCGGCGCTCTACCAGTTGGAGCTACTGGCCTGTCACAAATCCAACCTAACGTGTCTCCTTGTGCATCGTATGCTTGTTGCAAAAGCGACAGTACTTACGGTACTCCACGCGTTCCGGGTGTATGCGTTTGTTCTTGGTCAGGTCGTAGTTGCGACGTTTGCATTCACCGCAGGCCAGCACGATTCGATCTCTGGGCATATTCATCAACTCCGCGTGGTTTACATTCTACTCTATTTTCTGTTACTCTATCACTTCGGCGATGACGCCGGCGCCCACTGTGCGGCCGCCCTCACGAATCGCAAAACGAAGCTCTTGCTCCATCGCGATCGGCATGATCAACTCTATCTCCATCGTCACGTTGTCACCAGGCATCACCATCTCAATACCCTCAGGTAAATGAGCAATACCTGTCACGTCCGTCGTACGAAAATAAAACTGCGGACGATATCCCGTGAAGAAAGGCGTGTGACGTCCACCCTCCTCCTTCGTCAATACATAAACCTCAGCCTTGAACTTCGTGTGAGGATGAACCGATCCAGGAGCCGCAATGACCATTCCACGCTCCAAATCAGTCTTGTCAACTCCACGAAGCAACAATCCCACATTGTCGCCGGCCTCAGCATAATCCAATATCTTGCGAAACATCTCGACACCAGTAACCACCGTCTTGCGCGTCTCACGAATACCAAGAATCTCCACCGGATCTCCCTGCTTGATCTTACCACGCTCAACGCGACCGGTACCAACCGTCCCGCGACCGGTAATCGAAAATACATCCTCAACAGGCATCAAAAAAGGCTTGTCCTTCTCACGCTTCGGCTCTGGAATATACTCATCCAAAGCATCCAGCAACTCGTGAACAGACTTGAAAGCCGGATCATCCAACGCCTTCGACTCATCCGCTCCCGCCGTCATCGCCTCCAGGGCCGATCCCCGGATCACCGGAATATCATCACCCGGAAACTTGTAACTGCTCAACAGATCACGAACCTCAAGCTCAACCAAATCCAATAACTCAGGATCATCTACCTGGTCAATCTTGTTCATGTAAACGATGATGTAAGGCACACCCACCTGACGGGCCAACAAAATATGCTCGCGCGTCTGGGGCATGGGACCATCGGCCGCCGACACCACCAGGATAGCTCCGTCCATCTGAGCCGCTCCCGTGATCATGTTCTTCACGTAGTCGGCGTGACCGGGACAATCAACGTGCGCATAGTGACGCTTCTCCGACTCATACTCGACGTGAGCCGTCGCAATCGTAATACCGCGCTCGCGTTCCTCGGGAGCGTTGTCAATGGAATCAAACGAACGCACCGAGGTTCCGGTCTTGCGTGCCAAGACCATCGTCATCGCCGCCGTCAACGTCGTCTTCCCATGATCAACGTGACCAATCGTGCCGACGTTCACATGCGGCTTTGTCCGTTCAAACTTCTCCTTCGCCATAGCCTTCGACTACCTCCGTTTATCTCACGTGTTCCAACATCTTTTGCGATACCTCGTCGGGTACGGGCATGTACTTCGAAAACAACATTGTAAAGACAGCTCTGCCCTGCGAGATATTCCGCAGAGTGTTGGCATACCCGAACATCTCAGACAGTGGGACAGTGACAGCGATCACGGTCGCACCATCGCGCGGCACCATTCCATTTATCTTGCCGCGTCGCGAGTTAAGGTCACCGACCACCGAGCCCATATAGGCTTCGGGAACAACAACCTCTACATCCATTATCGGTTCGAGAAGCACCGGCGCCGCTTTCTTGGCGCCGTTCTGCAGCGCCATATGGCCGGCGACTCGAAAGGCCGATTCGTTGGAATCGACCTGGTGCGAACTGCCATCGAGTAGTTCGCAGTGAATACCGGTCAACTGATACCCGGCCAGCACGCCGGAACTCATGGCTTCCCGGACGCCTTTCTCGATTGCGGGAATATACTCTTTTGGCACGGCTGCGCCAACGATTTTGTTCTCAAATAGGAAATGAGCACCATTTTTTGTGGGCCGCAGCTTCAGTTTGACCACACCATAGTGCCCCTTACCGCCGGACTGCCGGATAAACCGGCCCTCTGTCTCCACTTCTTTTGTGATAGCCTCTTTGTAGGCCACGGACGGCCGCCCAATAGAGGCAGCAACACCAAACTCACGAATCAATCGCACGGTCAGCACCTCCAGGTGCAATTCACCCATTCCGCTTATGATAGTCTGACCGGTTTCCTCGTCATGACGGACCTGAAAGGTCGGATCTTCGGCCGCCAACTGCGTCAGAGCCTCGTCGAGCTTGTCTTGATCCACTTGAGTTTTGGGTTCAATAGCTACCGAAACGACCGGCTCGGGGAAAGTCATCTTTTCAAGAATCACCGGGTGCTTGACATCGCATAGGGTGTCGCCGGTAGTGGTCTTGCGCATGCCTATTACGGCGACGATATCACCGGCCGAGGCAACCTGGATGTCCTCGCGCTTGTTCGAGTGCATCCGAAGCAGGCGAGCAACGCGCTCTTTGTGACCGCGATTGGAATTGAGCAGATAAGTGCCGGTCTTGACCTGTCCGGAATAAACTCGGATATAGGTCAGTTTGCCGACGTAAGGATCGGCCATAATCTTGTAGGCCAGCGCCGAGATAGGTTCAGAGGGGTCTGGTTTGCACAGAACTATTTTGTTGGCTTTGGCGGGATGGCGCCCTTCGATCGGAGGCAGATCCAACGGCGAGGGGAGGAAGTCAATCACTGCGTCGAGCAGTTTCTGAATTCCTTTGTTCTTGAATGACGACCCGCAGAGCACAGGTACCATATCATTGGCGATGGTAGCTTTTCGCACCGCCTTTAGCACCCGTGCCGGGTCGAGTTCCTGATCGTGCAGAAACTGCTCCAGCAGGTAGTCATCGTGTTCCGCCACCGCCTCAAGTAGTTTTTCGCGATACTCGTTGGCGGTAGCAAGCATATCGTCGGGGACCTCAAGATCATCATATTTCGTGCCCTGAGAATCCTCGTGGAAAACGCGGAACTTCATCGTGAGCAGGTCGATGATACCGCTGAACATTTCGCCTTCTCCCGCCGGGATAGCGATTGCTACACACTGGGTGGCGAAGCTGATGTTCATGGCCTTGAGGGCAGCAGCGAAGTTCGCCCCGGTCCGGTCCATCTTATTAATGTAGGCTATACGCGCGACACCATACTTGTCAGCCTGTCGCCAGACGGCTTCCGACTGAGGCTCAACACCACCGACGGCGCAGAAGAGAGCCACCGCACCATCAAGAACGCGAAGCGACCGCTCCACCTCAACGGTGAAGTCGACATGCCCGGGAGTATCAATGATGTTGATAGTATGATCACGCCAGAAACAGGTAGTCACTGCGGAGGTTATAGTAATCCCGCGCTCTTTTTCCTGCTCCATCCAGTCCATCGTCGCTGCCCCGTCGTCGACCTCACCCATCCGGTGCGTCTTGCCTGTATAAAACAGAATGCGCTCGGTGGTGGTGGTCTTACCAGCGTCAATGTGAGCCATAATACCGATATTTCTAACGTGATTCAAATCCATAATTATCTGACAAAAAAAATCCTGACTGACCGCACTGAGGAGCCGGCGCCCGGGGCACCGATTGAGCGTTTTGCACACTCGGTTATTCGAATCAGCAGGAGGAGAACAACCAGAAGGCAATTTGAGATTCAAACTGTCAAGGTCGCACAACAACCTCCTTAACACAAGGAACGTGAATAAGTGTTCTCATTTACCGAGACGTTCTAACCTGGCAACTCAATATCTACCATCTGAAATGGGCAAAAGCCTTGTTGGCTTCAGCCATCTTGTGCGTGTCCTCCTTCTTCTTAATCGAGGCGCCTTCGTTGTTGGCTGCTGCCATGAATTCGGCTGCCAGCTTCTCCGCCATCGTTTTTCCGCTTCGCGCCGCCGAGAAACTGATTAACCAGCGAATAGCCAGCGCGGTGCGCCGGTCGGCCCGGACTTCCACTGGTACCTGATAAGTGGCGCCGCCCACCCGGCGGGACTTAACCTCCAGCACCGGTTTCACATTGTTCACGGCCTTTTGGAACTGTTCAAGTCCGGGTTGGCCGGTCTTTTTCTCAACGGTATCGATAGCCTGGTATAACATCCGCTCAGCCACCGACCGCTTGCCGCCCTTCAGCAGACACGAGAGAAACGTCGTAACCAATTTGTCCCCGTACTTAAAGTCAAGAATCGGGGGCCGTTTTTCCGCTTTGATTCGTCTGGACATATCTTCTTACCGGATAAACCTATGCCTTTGGTCTCTTGGTGCCGTATTTCGAACGACCACGCTTGCGATCCGCCACACCCAGGGTGTCCATGGTGCCACGAATAATATGATACCGAACACCCGGCAAATCCTTGATACGACCGCCCCGGATAAGCACGATGGAGTGTTCCTGCAGATTGTGCCCTTCGCCGGGAATATACGCAGTAACTTCCATCTGATTGGTCAACCGTACCCGGGCTACTTTTCGCAGAGCGGAGTTCGGCTTCTTGGGAGTAGACGTATAGACACGAGTACATACGCCGCGCTTTTGCGGCGATCCCTTGAGAGCCGGCGTCTTGGTTGCCTCGAAGACCTTTTTGCGGCCTTTGCGTATCAATTGGTTGATGGTCGGCAATCTTTCTCCTATCTATTCTTATCTATTCAGCCTAACATCACTAACATCAAATAAACAGCCTTGCAGTTTACTTATATAGGTAGATTATGTCAAGCGTTTTTGTTAAAAATGTCCGTAATCGTCGTCGCTCCACTCTCTTCGACCACCATCGCCTCAGCCGGTTCGGCTTCTTCGAGTTCTTCCTCGGTTTCGACTTGCAGCGCCTTGTATTTCAGCACGCCGGTACCAGCCGGAATGAGGTGTCCGATAATGACATTCTCCTTAAGGCCGACCAGGTAATCCACCTTACCTGATATAGCCGCCTCAGTGAGCACTTTGGTGGTCTCCTGGAAGGAAGCCGCAGAGATGAAGCTGTCGGTCGACAGCGAGGCGCGCGTAATACCCAGAAGAAGCGGCGAGGAGGTAGCCGGCTCGCCCCCTTCGGCAATCACTCGGGCGTTTTCCTCCACGTGCTTGATCTTGTCGACCTTCTCACCCTCGAGGAAGTTGGTGTCACCGACGTGTTCGATCTGCACCTTCTGCATCATCTGTCGGACAATCGTCTCGATATGTTTATCATTTATCTTCACGCCCTGCAGGCGATAAACCTCCTGGATCTCATTAACCAGATAGGCCTGCGCTTCGTAAACACCGAGGATGGCAAGAATATC
>DAOVOW010000249.1 GCA_030629485.1 bacterium | reverse complement strand
CCGGAGGCGGACGAAGGTCGCATGTACATAACTGTTACCACCCCGCCCGGCACCGACCTCGACCAGACTTCGGAACGGCTTGAGCAGATCGAGCGACTGGTTGGAGTTCTTGGCGAGGTGACGGCTACTTATGTCACTATCGGCGGCGGCAACTCGCCGGTGACTGAAGGATCCATCCTGGTGCAGTTGACTGATGCCGACGAGCGCGAACTATCGGCAATTCAACTGATGGACTCAGTGCGAATTCTGATGGCCTCACTGCCCGGTGTCAAGTACTCGGTCTCCAGGGAAAGCGGCGAGGGCGGGCACGGCAAACCGATCGAGGTCTCTATCCGCGGTGATGATTTGGATGAACTGGCGCTGCTGGCGCACAAGGTGCAGAATATCGCGCGTGCTATACCGGGATGCACTGATATCGACAACACCATGGACGAAGGCAAGCCGGAAGTCCGAGTTGAGGTCGACCGCAAAGCGGCTAACGACCTGGGTCTCAACCTGTCCGGCATTTCGATGACTATTCGTTCCCTTGTCGAAGGAGATGTAGTCACGCGCTTCAAGGAGCGGGACGAGGAGTACGATGTTCGCATCCAGCTTGACGAACCGTACCGCAACACGGTGGCCGGTCTCGGACGCATTCTCATCGAGAGCGACAAGGACATGCCCGGCAACGGTACGCTACTTGTGCCGCTGGACAGAACGGCAACATTGGTCAGAGGCGTCGACATCGGAAAATACAACCGCTACGATCGGAAGCGAGAGGTGCGGGTAAGCGCCAACGCTCTGGCCGGATCGTTCTCAGGCAGTCTCGCTGAGCAGATTCTCGATTCGATAGCGACGATGCAACGCCCTCCCGGTTATGAAATCGGGGCCGTAGGCACTCAGGAAATCATGGTCGAGTCGTTCACCAATATCTTCAGGGCGCTGCTGCTGGCCATTATTTTCATATATCTGTTGCTGGCGTCCCAGTACGAATCCTTTTTTGATCCTTTCTCGATCATGTTCTCACTGCCGCTGTCGCTGGTCGGCGCCGTCCTCGGCTTGCTGATCTTCCAGTCGTCGCTGTCCATCATGTCCATGATTGGAATTGTGATGCTGATGGGGTTGGTGACCAAGAACGCCATTCTATTAATCGATTTCGTGAAACAACAGCGCGCCAAAGGTGTTTCAAGAACCGATGCTGTTTTGATTGCCGGACCGGTTCGTTTGCGACCGATCCTGATGACGACCTTTGCCACTGTGTTCGGCATGTTGCCGCTGGCGTTGGGGATCGGTCCGGGAGCGGAATTCCGCTCCGGCATGGCACGCGCTGTGATCGGCGGAATGATTTCGTCGACTCTGTTGACCCTGGTCGTGGTTCCGGTTGTGTATACATTGATTGATGATTTTATAGGACTGTTTCGCCGCAAGAAGAAAGGCGACGCCCTCGAGGCCGCTGGGAACATCACGGCATGAGATGTTTGATTACCGCCACTAAGGCGATGGGCTACTCCGACATTTATCTGGATTACCTCGGCGGTTGCGAGAAGGCGACTGGTTTCTACCGTGCCGGCAGCATTGATGAGGCCGCCTCGCAATTTGACGGTCGGCAGCATGATCGTGAACAGATCGCGGCGATCCTGGCTCGACAGAATCGCGCTTACCATGCCTCGGATCAAACGCTGGCTAATATCGAGCGTCTTAGAGAGAACGACGCGCTATGCGTGTTTGCAGGACAACAGGCTGGGTTGTTCGGTGGTCCCATGTTAGTGATGATCAAGGCGCTGGCCATTGTAAAGGCCGCTCAACTGTACTCACAGCAGTTGAAACGACCGGTTATCCCGATCTTCTGGATTGCCGGCGATGACCATGATTTCGAAGAGGCCAATCACACTTTCGTTTTGAACCGACAGACGGAGCCGGTGCGGCTGGAGTATGCTTCGGCGCCGGGTGAAGAACTGCCGACGGCCGAGATACTCTTTGATGATGCTCAACAGTTGGATCAGGCTAAGACGCTTCTGCGCGAGACACTGGGTCAATCCGATTTCACCGACGAATTGTATGAGTTGATAGATCGATGCTATACTCCTCAGGACAGTATGGTATCCGCTTTCGGCAAACTCATGGCGGCCCTGACGCGTGAGCACGGGCTGGCCCTGTTTTCCCCGGGAGACGCCGAAGCCAAGCGTCTGGCCGCGCCTCTGTTCAAGGCGATTGTGTCACGTCAGGACGACCTGCACCGGATATTGAGCGAACGGAACCATGCGATTTCGGAAAACGGCTACCATACTCAGGTCGAGAAAAAAGAAACCTCCGCTCATCTATTCTACAATTCTAATGGTCGCAAGCCTCTGCTTCGCGATGGCGATTATTTTACCGCGGGTGACCAGGTCTTCACGAAAGAGGAACTACTGGCACGCATTGATAGCGAGGCGGAGAAGTTCTCACCCGATGTCATGATCCGTCCGATCCTGCAATCCTACCTCTTCCCGGTTCTCAGCCAAAAAGCCGGACCCTCTGAAATCGCGTACCTGGCCCAGATCAACCCGCTCTTTGAACTGTTCGATTTGGCCACACCGTACCACATGGCAAGGGCCTCAGCGACCATCGTCGAGAACCGGTTCGAACGGCTATTACATGACAACCATATAGAGTTCGGTGAACTGACCGGAGATATCGAACAGGTAATAAACCGCGTCCTGGGGCAAACATTTCCAGCGAGTCTGGAGAAGGAGTTTGCCTTGCTGCGACGGGATGTCAATTTTCACGTCAACAAGTTTGCCGCCGAGACATTGCGGTTCGACCCCGGGCTGGATAAATTCGCCAGGCAAACGCACGGCAAAATCGATTTCGCCCTTAAGAATTTTGAAAGCAAAGTATTTGCATCGCACAAGAAGAAGTCGCAGGAGGTGCGGGACCGCATCTACCGTCTTCACCGCGCCCTTTATCCCAATCGAGGTTTACAAGAGCGTTGTATAAATATCTCTTACTTCCTCAGTCGCTATGGATTCGGATTCATACGATTTCTGTATGATTCTCTCGACAGTGAGGAAAAGGCGCACCAGCTTGTCGACCTGGAGGACTTTGGAACGTAACACCCGGAGAGGCTGCAGAGGCCAGATGTAAGATGGTGATCGGTATTACATGTTATCCCTCGGCTGGCGGTTCCGGCATCGTCGCCACTGAACTCGGTCAGCAACTGGCTTCGCGTGGCCATCAGGTGCATTTTGTTTCGTATGCGCTGCCTTTTCGGCTGGATAAGTATCAGACCAACCTGATGTATCATGGCGTTGAGATGACTGCCTACCCACTGTTCAAGTACCCCCCGTACACTCTGACGCTGGCCGCCAAGATGGCCGAAGTGGCGCGTAATTTCAAACTGGATATTATGCACGTACACTACGCCATTCCCCATGCGATCTGCGCCTACCTGGCCAAACAGTTGCTTGAGACCAACGGCGGCGTTAATCACACTAAGATCATCACCACGCTGCACGGGACCGACATCACGTTGGTCGGCGCCGACCCGTCCTACTATGACATTACCCGCTTTTCAATGATTACCTCCGACGGCGTTACCGCGGTCTCCGATTACCTCGCCAAAGAGACCATCGAGGTGTTCAACCTCGACAAAGATATCCGCGTTATTCACAATTTCTTCGACGACAAACGCTTCAAACCGGTCTGCGACACCTGCTGTTGCAGCGAATTCGTTTCTGATGACGAGTTCCTGATCGCCCATGTCTCGAATTTTCGCCCGGTTAAGCGGATCATGGATGTGATCGATACGTTCGATAAGATTCGGCAGGAAGTGGCCGCTCGCTTGGTGATGATTGGCGAAGGACCTGAGACTATTCTGGCCCGGAGCCAGATCAAAAAGAGGGGGCTTAGCGACCGCGTCATCCTCCTGGGCAACCAGAGTCGGGTCGAGGCGGTGCTGCCGTGCGCCGATCTGTTTCTGCTGCCATCGGAGGAAGAGTCTTTCGGGCTGGCCGCACTCGAAGCGTTGGCCTGCGGTGTGCCTGTCATCGGCACGGCCGGAACTGGTCTGACAGAAGTGGTTGATGATTCCCATAACGGCTACCTCCTGCCGGTCGGTGACACCGCCGCTATGGCTCGCGCCGCCTTGTCGCTGTTGAATGAGCCACAGCGACTGGTCGAGTTCAAGAAAGCAGCGGCCGAAAGGGCGCTCTCCAAGTTCAGTGCCGACCGAATCGTGACGCAGTATGAAAACTACTACCAGGAAGTCTACGATGCCTGATACAGCCAAACTTCATGTTCTGGCGATCGCTGCTCACCCTGACGATACTGAAATAACGTGTGGCGGGTTCATGATTAAGATGGCCAATCTCGGTCGTAAGACCGGAGCCCTTGAT